>JAFUVU010000034.1 GCA_017477465.1 Bacteroidales bacterium | reverse complement strand
TAACTCTTTCGGACATTCGTAAACGTTTTTATTTCAACACCTTAAGTTACGAAAAATAATCCGAAAAAGCAAGGGTAACCAATTGATAATCAATCGGTTACCCTAATTATTTTGCACGAAAATTGACGAAGATTCTCAAAAATGGCCAAAAATGCTGGAACTGCGGGGCAACCGGGGGCGCGCACCACGTTAAGCAGCGCGACAAAGCGCTCGCACCACGCTAAGCAGCGCAACCGCGGGTGCTATTCCGGCTTCACGTAGCGTGTGCCGGTTTGGGCTTTTACTGCTTCTATGAAGGCGGGGGCATAGGCGGGCGACGTGCGGCGTCCGGGAACCAGCTCTCCGTTTTTGGAGGGAAGCATGATTTGGTCGTTATGTTTGACTATCAGGAGTTTGGCCAGCTTGTCCCAGCGTTTCATCATTTTGTCGGTGTAGCCGATGGTTTTGGCGCTTAGGTAGTCGGAGAGTTCGCCGGCGGTGAGCTCCAGGGCGTGCTTTTCCACTTCTTCCTGATCGGCCTCATAATAGTCTTCCAGTTCTGTCTGGGCCTCCAGAAGGTCCGGGTACATGGCGCTCCAGCGGGGGTAAACCATATTGGCCACGAAGTTGCACATCCAGAAAGCGCTCTCGGTGGAGAATTCGCGGATGTTGTTGTTTTCGCGGCGGAAGGGCTCGGGGATGCGGTTGATGCCGCAGTAAACGGGCACGTAGGCCACCATGGTGGCATCGTCCAGGTTGAAGTACGTAATGCCGCCCAGGGCATCGGGCAGCCAAGAGCGCATCCTGCACACCATGGTCATGCCGCTTTGCTGGCAGCCGATGGGCCTTTCGCGGAACATCTTGGTGCCGTCGGCAGACTCGAAATTCACGGGCTGGTTGCGGTAGGGAGAAGCCCAGGGGCCGGCGCTGACATCGGCCGTCATATCAAGGGCGGTGCCTTCGTAGTGGTCGCGCATGTCGCGCTGGATGTCGCGGTAACTAACCGGGGCGTCGGGCTTTATCCAAAGGGGAAGGGCATCGTGCTGCGAAAGGTCTCCATTGAGGAAGGGCAAGTAGCTGTCCATCACGTCCTTATCGTAGTGATGACGGAAGAAACTCCAGACGCGGGCTTCGCAATAGCGGATGGCGCTGAAGTCCAGCGGACCGTAGGCTTCGCGGAAGCTGAAGTCGGCATCGGCCCCTTCGTAATAGCCCATTTCGCGGGCGAAGGAGATGACATCGGCCGAGTACATGCACTGGCCGGGGACTACGCAGAAGCCCAGCTTCTTATCGGCCTTCCTGGCCTGCGGGAACCGGCGGATGCGGCTGGCGTTGGCGTAGGCGGTTATGCAGTCGTCGGGGAGGCGCATGGCCACCCATACCGCGCCTTTGCGGCCCGGCCCTTTGCCGATAAGCTCCATAAACCACGCCTCCTCCTTGTCGCACACGGCAAAGGATTCGCCCGTTGCGTTGTATCCGTACTCCTGCACCAGCTCATGCATGATGCGTATGGCTTCCCGGGCCGATGCCGCCCGCTGCAGCGTAAGATTCATAAGGGTGAAATAGTCCAGCCAGCCGTCCGGGTTGCGGAGCTCCTTGCGGCCGTCCCAGGTGGTCTCGACGATGGAAACCTGCTTCTCGTTCATCAGGCCGGCGACGCCGTAGGTGTATTCGGCCTGCGGGATGTAGTGAACATCGGCATTTGAGCCCCAGGAGCGGATGGCGACCATTTCGCCGGGTTCGTGACGGCCGGGGCGGGAGAAGCCCAGCGATGCGGCAAAGCCGAAGCCGTCGCAGTTGTAGGTGCAGATGACGCTGCCGTCGGCCGATGCTTTTTTCCCTACGATGAGGTTGGTGCAGGAATCGGCAGGAATGGCCGTTCCCATAATTATGGCCGATAGAGCGGCCGCTGCAAATATCTTCTTCATACCCACAAAGTTATAATTTTTCCGCAAAGATTCACTATCTTTGTCTTGTTATGGCAAAAAATGATTTGACTTCCAAAGATTTGCAGCGATACCAAGGCAATTACAACGAAAACGCCTTCTGGACAAAGCTCAAAAAAGTGGCTAAACGCCTGGGGTCCAAGACTGTATATTACGCCCTGGTGCTCTTTTACACCCTGGCCGACGAGCACACCCCCGCCAAATACAAAGCCATCATCGCCGGCGCCCTCGGTTACCTGATTCTCCCGCTGGACATAATGCCCGATTTCCTCCCCTTCGCCGGCATGGCCGACGACTGGGCCGCGCTCCTTGCGGCGGTGGCTTATGTTACATCGGCCATAACCCCCGAAACCAAAGCCAAGGCCCGGCTCAAGCTCCTGGAATGGTTCCCATCGGCCCAAGACTCCGACCTTGGCGATTTAGCGTAGAACCTCGACACACAACCCCCTGATTCACAGTGACTTGTGAAAATCAAGTGTGACTTTTTGCCGCACTTGATTTCAGGAAGTGGCTGAGTGTCAAGTGGTTACGTGTCGTGGTTGTGATGCCGGGACTGAGGGATTTTTCACTTGCTTTCCAGCGCTTTGATGCACCAGGAGAAGGCCGATGCCAGGCGCTTGTCACCATCCTGGAAATGGCCTCCGGGGTTCCAGACAAGCGTGCAGTTTTCCTTCCCAAGCCGGGCCTGCAGCAGTTCGTACTCTCCTCTTACGCTGTCGCCGACACGTGCGATTGACCTGTTTTTCACATGTTCCTCCTGGTCTCCCAGGCTCAGGTAAACCTTTGAAGCCTTTACCGGATGAGCCTGTGCAAAGTCCAGCCAATCTTTGATCCACAAGGAAGGAGAAGCCGCTGCGATGGCGGAGAAACGGTCTGTTTGCATTGCCGACCAAAGGGCAAATAGTCCACCTAATGAGTATCCGCCCAGAATGACGGGAAGTTTGCCATAATCGGCCTCCAGTGCAGGCAGAAGCGACTCTGTCACATAGCGAAGCGTATCGCCAGTCTTGGTTCCAACTTCAGCTTTACGGTTGATGGCGTCGTCGTGCCAAGGTGTAAGGTCCAGGTCCCAGTCGAAAATCTGGAATGCCGCCAGGACAAAGGGGACGCCGCAGGCCTTGGTAATCAGCTCTGCCGTACTGTCGAAGATGCCGCGCTCATGATTTCCAAGCGTTTGAATCAGAATATATTGCGGGCAAATGGAATCTGAAATAAAGCACTCACGGCCGTTTATAGTGCAAGTTTTGTGGTTCATAGCATACAAAGATAGCATTATTTTCCGTAAGTGAGGAGCGCCGTCGCAGGGGAATCTCCAACGGGATTCCGGCGTAAAGAATAGCGCCCGCCTAGCCCGACACGCAAGTATCTGAACCACAGCGACTTGTGAAAATCAAGTGTGGCAAAAAGTCACACTTGATTTCAGGAAGTGACTGAGTGTCAGAGGGTTCCGTGTCGAACCTGGACGGAGGGGAGGAGGTGCTTTTCGGGTGCGGAAAACGGCAAAAGCGCACCTGGACGGAGGGGCAAGGGGCTTTTCGGGTGCGGAAAACAGCAAAAGCGCACCTGAGCGGAGGGGCAAAGGGCTTTTCGGGTGCGGAAAACGGCAAAAGCGCACCTGGACGGAGGGGAGGAGGTGCTTTTCGGGTGCGGAAAACGGCAAAAGCGCACCTGGACGGAGGGGCAAGGGGCTTTTCGGGTGCGGAAAATGGCAAAAGCGCACCTGAGCGGAGGAGCGAGGTGCTTAGGACAGCGGAGCGAGGTGCTTAGGGGCGGGGGGCGAGGAATTTTTGCTATATTTGCAGCATTATGGGTAGAATGCGATATTTTTTGACGGCGGCGCTGCTTTTTGCGGGCTGCTTTGCAACAGAGGCCCAGCATAGGGGCCGATACGAAACCCGTCCCCCGAAAAACTGGCTGGAGCTGCCGCGGGAATTCCTGAAAATCACCCCTCCAGAGGACACGGTGACAATCTTCGCCCTGGGCGACATCATGGCCCACGGCGCCGTCACAAAAAGCGCCCTGCAGCATGGCTACAGCACCTTTTTCAAGTACATCGAAGACAAGATACAAGGGGCCGACGTCGCAATCGGCAACATGGAATTTCCGCTGGCCGGGAAGCCTTACAGCGGGTATCCAGCTTTCTCAGGACCCGACGAGTACGCCCAATACCTTTGGGATATCGGCATGGATGTGCTCCTCACTTCCAACAACCACATCCTGGACAAGGGCACGCCAGGCCTGAGGCGCACCATCGAGCAGCTCGACAGCCGCGGCATCATGTACACCGGCATAGCGGAAACCCCGCAGCGGGACAGCCTCCTTAACCCCCTCATCCTCAACGTCAGAGGCCTCAGGATAGCAATCGTAAACTTCACCTACGGGACCAACCTCGGAGCCTCCACCTCTTGGCCCAGGGTGCAATATATGAACCCGCAGAGCCTGGAACCCGTAATGAAACGCGCCAGGGAAAAGGCCGATGTCATCGTCGTCTTCCCCCACTGGGGCATAGAGTACGACAAAAAGCACAGCCCCGACCAGGAAGTCTGGGCCCGATGGCTCATAGCCAAAGGGGCCGATGCGATAATAGGCCATCACCCCCACGTAGTTCAGGACACGCAAGTAATTGAAGGAGTGCCGATTGTCTATTCCCTCGGCAACGCCCTCTCAAACCAGAACGACCTTCCCGCCCGCCTGGAAGCATGCGCCACCCTGAGGATTGTATGCCGATGGGGAGAGCCGCCGGCAGTACTGGCCCCGCAGCTGGAATTCCTCTGGTGCACCAAGCCCGGCATGGTGGAAGATTCCTACTCGGCCGTACCGGTAACCCTGCCAAAAGAAAATTGGCGCGACCAAAACGACTACCAGCGTATGCAAAACACCTTGGAGCAGTTCTAAAAAATTCCTATCTTTGCACTGCTAAAATCTGAAATATCATGCTCATCGCCCTTAAACTCCTGGGCTCCATCGCCCTTCTGATTTATGGAATGAAAGTCATGAGCGAAGCCCTGCAGAAGATGGCCGGCCCGCAGCTGCGCCACATGCTGGGAGCCATGACCACCAACCGCTTCTCCGGGGTTCTCACCGGTGCACTGGTAACGGTGGCCGTACAGTCATCGGCAGCAACTACGGTCATGACTGTTTCCTTCGTAAATGCCGCCCTCCTGACCCTCGCCCAAGCCATTTCCATCATCATGGGCGCCAACATCGGCACCACCATGAGCGCTTGGATTATGTCGGCGGGCTTTTCATTCAATATCGCAAACGTAGTCTGGCCTGCTTTCCTGGTGGGCATAATCCTTATCCAGACAGGCAAACACCGCTACGTGGGCGATTTCCTCTTCGGCCTTTCGTTCCTGCTCTTCGCCCTCGGCATGCTAAAGCAGACCGGCACGGAGATGGATCTTGCCAGCAACCCCGCAGTGGTGGACTTCTTCGCCAGCTTCAAGACAAATTACGGAACAATCTTCCTGTTCCTGCTGATAGGCACCATCCTGACCGCCCTGGTGCAGAGTTCTGCCGCCCTAATGGCCATCACAATGGTGCTCTGCTCCACGGGGGCTATCACCATCTACCAGGGTATCGCGCTGGTAATGGGTGAGAACATCGGCACCACAGTCACTGCCAACCTGGCGGCTATGAGCGCCAATACCCAGGCCCGCCGTACGGCTATGGCCCACCTGCTGTTCAACGTCTTCGGCGTGTGCTGGGTGCTCATTTTCTTCTTCCCCTTCGTGCGGATGGTCTGCGGAGTAGTGGGACTGGACCCGGAGGCCGACAGCCAAAGCGCCACCCAGCTTTCCTTCGCCCTCGCCACCTTCCACACCTTCTTCAACGTCATCAACACCGCCGTCCTCATCTGGTTCATACCCCAGATAGAGCGCATCGTATGCATGATAATCAAGCCCCGCAAGAGCGAAGAAGAAGACGAGTTCCGCCTCCAGTACATTCGCGGCGGCATCATGAAGACGCCGGAAATCTCCGTCCTGCAGGCCCAGAAGGAAATCGTCGTCTTCGGCGAAAAGATGCAGAAGATGTACGACATCCTCAAAGAGCTCTATCATGCCGATGAAGAACAGTTCCCCAAGCTCTACGAGCGCGTGAAGAAGTACGAGGACCTGAGCGACAAGATGGAAAACGAGATTGGCAAGTACCTTGGCGATGTGGGTGCGGCCCACCTGTCCGACGACACCAAGGACAAGATCCGCGCGATGCTGCGCGAAATAGGCGAGCTGGAATCAATCGGCGACAGCTTCTTCAACATCGCCCGCATCCTTAAACGCAAGAGGGACAACAAGGTAGAGTTCACGGCCGAACAAATAAACGGCGGCCAGCAAATGGTTGCGCTCATCGAGGACGCCCTTGTCCAGATGAATAGTCTCCTGTCAGGCCGCAAGGAAGACGGCGAGATAGGCCCTTCGGAGCAGATAGAGCTGTCCATAAACGAATGCCGTAACCGCCTCAAACAAGAGAATATAGATGCACTTGACCATCGCGAATACGGCTACAACAACGGCACGGTGTTCATGGACCTGATCGCCGAATGCGAAAAGACCGGCGACTACATCATGAACGTGGTTGAAGCCCGCCTCGGCGTTGAAAGCACAGTGGTATCGCATAACTAGATGAAACGTTTCCTGCTGGCACTGGCCGCATCGGCCTTGACTCTGTCGGCAGCTGCACAGACAAGTTTGCAGCAGGCCGTGGCCTCGATGTCGTCAAAATCGGCCTTGAAAGGGGCTGTAATAGGCATTTCGGTAAAGGATTCCGATGGCCGGGAGCTGGCTTCCCTAAACCCGCGGACGCGCCTTGCCCCGGCATCGAACCTCAAACTGGTAACTACCGGCGCGGCGCTGCATGCCTTCGGCCCGGATTACCGCTTCAAGACCGCCCTGGCCTATAGCGGCGAGGTGAAAGAAGGCACCCTGGAAGGAGATTTGTACATCATCGGCGGCGGAGATCCCACCCTGGCGGCAAAGGACACCAACGCCTTGAACGCCAACGCCCTTTTCTGGAAGTGGAAGAGCCTTCTCAAAAGCGCCGGCATCCAGCGCATAAACGGACGCATAATCGGCGACGGAAGTGCCTTTGAGGGCCATCTGGAGCACGCTTCCTGGAATTACGACGACGTGGGAACCTACTACGGCGCAGGCACCAACGCCCTTTCCTTCTACGAGAATGCAATCGACTACAAAGTGTCGGCATCGGCCGAGGGAAAAACGGTGAATCTGACGCAGGCCTATCCCGACACCCCCTGGCTGCACTTCCAAAACTACGGCGTCACAGGCCCCGCCGGAACGGGCAACAGCCTGTACATGTACACCACCGACCTTGCCCCTTACGCCGAACTTCGCGGCAGTTTCGCAACGGACAGGCGCCCGAAGACCGAGCACTTCGCCAACAAATACGGCGACCTCACCTGCGCTTACTACTTCTGGCGCAATTTGAAGGAAACCGGTTGGGAAGTCACGGGCGGCTATGCCCGCATCAACCGTTCCGGCCTCATAGAAGGGGCCGACTTTGTCCCGGCCCAAAAATCGGCCTCTGAGCGCGTCAGCATAGGATTTACGGAATCCCCCACCCTCAGGCAGATGGCCGCGAGGACCAACTTCGACAGCAACAACTTCTATGCGGAAGCCTTCTTCCGCGCCATGGGCGAATCGGCCAGCGGCAATGCCTGCTACGACAGCTGCCTGGTAGCGATAAACGAAGTCCTAAGCGATCTGAACCTCCCTGCCGATGGCATCTTACAGGCCGACGGAAGCGGTCTTTCGCGGAAGAACGTCCTGTCGGCGGACTGGATGACCTCCTACCTGACGGCAATGCTCAAAAGCCCCGCTTTCCCCGCTTTTCTAGCCTCTCTTCCCGCCCCCGGTCAAGGCACGCTGAGCGTCCTCAAGATAGAAGGCGGCGAGCGTCTGCGCATCAAAAGCGGCAGCATGGAAGGCGTTCTGTGCTACTCCGGCTACGTTCTGGACGAAAACGGCCGGCCCGTCCGCAGCTTCTCAATCCTGACCAACAGCCTAAGCTCCTCATCGGCCCAAGCACGCTCTGCAGTGGCGACATTGCTTACGCAACTGCTTAATATGTAGAATTTATTTTCTATATTTGTAGGTTACATGAGAAAAATTGGCATCATAGCATTATTGGCCCTTTGCTCCGTATCCTGCAAAATGGCCGGACAGTTCCAGGACACCGCAACGGAACTGCTCCGCGGCGAGGTCGTGGCCAGGGTGGGCAAACACCAGCTGCACCGTGCTCAGCTTGAGCAGTACATCCCCGCGGGAGTTAGCGGCGAAGACAGCGCCGGCCTCGCTCGCCGCTACATAGAGGCATGGGCCCAGGACCTTCTCCTGCTGGACATGGCCCAGGAACAGCTCTCAAAGGCCGAAAAGGACGTAAGCAAAGAGCTGGAAGAGTATCGCCGCACCCTCCTTAAGTACCGTTACGAACAGCTCTACATCGACCAGCGCCTTGACACCCTCATAACAGACGAAGAGATAGACCAGTATTACAAGCAGAACCAGGACCGTTTCCGCCTTGAGCGTCCGCTTGTAAAAGCGCGTTACCTCATAATCCCGGCCGATGCCCGCAGCCTGAAAACCCTGCTGCAGAAAATGAGCTCGGAAGACGACTCGGAGGTACTGGAAGCCGACAGCCTGGCCGCCACCACGGCAATAAAATATGCCGACTGCTCGGACAGCTGGATGGACGCCCTCACCTTGGCGCAGGAGCTTGGAACCGACTACCGCACCCTGTCGGCCTCGCTCAAAAACCGCACGGTGCAGATAAAGGACGACGCAGGCATCCTGCACATAGCCTACATGGCCGATATGGTCTCCGAAGGCAACCCCGCCCCGCAGGAATATTGCACGGACCGCATCAGGGACCTTATCCTTAGCGGAAGAAAGCACGCCCTTGAAGTGAGTTTGGAACAAGACTTGCTGGAAGATGCCCGCAGAAACAACAAATTCGTAATTTACTAAGCATGAAAAATATACTTCTCACCGCAGTTGCCCTTCTTGCCTGCATCGGCCTCAATGCCCAGAAATACAAGGGCGTAGTGGACAAAACAGTAGCCGTAGTAGGCGGTGAAACCATCCTCCTGTCGGACATAGAGGCCGAAGTACAGCAAATGCGCGCCGGCGGCGCCTCGTCAGACCGCGACATGCGCTGCGAACTGCTGGAAAACATGATGGAAGCCAAAATCTTCCTCATGCAAGCCAGGGTGGACTCCCTCACAGTAAACAACGACATGGTTTCCGGCAACCTCAACCAGCGCATAGACTGGTTCCGCACACAGCTTGGCGGCGACGAAGAGGTGGAAAAATACTTCGGCAAACCGCTTTACAAGCTGCGTCAGGAATGGCAGAAAGCACTTGAAGAGCAAAGCCTTACGGAGCAGGCCCGTTACTCCATAGCCGACAACATCCCCGAAGTGACCCCCTACGACGTTCAGCAGTACATGAGCGCCACGGACCCGGAAGACCTCCCGGTAGTCCCCGTCAAATACCAGCTGAGCCAAATCTGCATCTATCCGGACAGGGAAGCCGCAGCGGTATCGGTCAAGGAAAAGCTCCTTAGCCTGCGTGAGCGCATCATGAACGGCGAAAAGTTCGCCACCCTGGCCCGCATCTATTCCGAGGATCCCGGCAGCGCCAGAAGAGGCGGCGAGCTTGGCATGGCCTCTAAATCCATTTTCTGGCCCGCTTTCTCCGATGCGGCGATGTCCCTAAGGCCCGGCACCATCTCCCAGATAGTTGAGACCCCCGACGGCTTCCACATCATAGAAGTCATCGAAAAGAAAGGCGACATGTTCAACGCCCGCCACATCCTCCTCAAGCCTCAGTACACGGCCGAAGACCGCACCAAAGCCTTCACCCGCCTGGACAGCCTTAAAACCAAGATCCAGGAAGGCGAGCTGAAGTTCGACCTTGCCGCCCGCTTCTGGTCGGAAGACCCTGCCACCCGCACCAACGGCGGTCAAATGGCCGACCCTTCAACCGGTTCCTCATATTTCGAAATGGACCAGCTGAAACCTGCCGATTACGCCGCCATCAAAGACCTCAAGGTAGGAGAAATCTCCGAGCCTGTGGAATCCCTGGACAACGAAGGTTACCAGCAAGGCCGGCAGGGCAATCTGGTTTACAAGATTATCAAGGTGGACAAAATCATCCCTGCGCACACCGCAACCTTCGAAAACGACTACACTCAGATCCTGGAAAAAGTGCAGCAGTCAAAGCAGAAGGAAGCAATCGACAAATTCCTGGACGACAAAATCAAGACCACATACATAGTGATCGACCCCATGTTTGCCGAATGTGAATTCTCCCGCGACAGCTGGAACAAGCGCAAGTAGTGCATACCCCGCAGCCTTATATGGTATTGGCGCTGCTGCTGTCGATGACGGCGGCAGCGTTACCCGTGAAGGCCCAGCAGCAGGACGAGGACAGCAAAGTGCGCCTCATCAGCGCCCAGAGCGCCCAGCTCATAGAAAAGGACGGCGAAAGCTTCCGTAAAGTGGTGGGGCCGGCCCGTTTCCTGCACAACAAGACCTATCTTCTGTGCGACACAGCCCTGTGGAACGTTAGCACCAACATCATCGACGCAACGGGCCATGTGCGCATCATCCAGGATAAAACCCAGCTTTCCAGCGAAACCCTCCAATACGTCGTGGACGACAACATGGCAAAGTTCCGCGGCTCGCTGGTACAGTTGGAAGACAAGGACAAGAACACCCTCCGCACAAGGTACCTGGACTACAACACAAAAGACTCCGTGGCCATTTTCCAGGACGGCGGCGCCATGCGCGACAAAGACGGCCAGGTGATAGAGAGCCTCTACGGCACATACGACTCCAAAGCCGGCCTCTTCGTCTTCAACGACCAGGTGAACTTGTACATGGACACCACTTTCGTGAAAACGTCGCGCCTTGAGTACCGCAGCAATCTGTCAACCGCCTACTTCGGCTTCGGAACCGACATGTGGCAGGACGACAAGATGCTGAGCGCAAAC
The DNA here is from genome assembly GCA_017477465.1 of Bacteroidales bacterium. Taxonomy (GTDB): domain Bacteria; phylum Bacteroidota; class Bacteroidia; order Bacteroidales; family UBA932; genus Cryptobacteroides. Next base: position 12,044 of record JAFUVU010000034.1, on the reverse strand, counting down.
GACGGCTGGTACAACAGGGAGCAGGAACTGTTCATGTTCAGGCGCAAGGTGCACCTGCTCACCCGCGACCAGGAGACATGGTCCGACTCCCTCTATTATTACCGCGACCGCAACGACGTTGACATGCTGGGCAATGTGGAAATCATGGACACCACACGCAACGTCTATGCCCTGGCAGGCCGATTCGAATACTACGACTCCCTCTCCCAGGTTCGCATGACAAGGGAGCCCGCGGTGATGTCAATCTCGGAAGAAAACGGCAAGGTGGACACCCTCTACCTTGGAAGCGACGTTCTTCTGTACCGCGCAATACGCCGATGCGATATCCCGGAGGAATGGACCAAGGCATCGGAAAAACGCATGAGCGACATAGCCGGCGACCCTGTTATGGAATATCGCCGAAAGGCGGCCGAGGCTGCAGCCAAAGCGGCGGAAGAAGCCGCGATGAAGGATCCCAATCGGCCACCCATAAAGACTCAGGAGCAGAAAGGCAAAAAGCCGGGTACCCCGCCGGAAGCCGGCAAGCCCGAAAGCAAACCCAAGCCTGCAGAACAACCGAAGCCCGCAGAACAGCCAAAGCCCGAAGAGCAGCCCAAGCCGGTCGCCCCCGACAGCATTCCAGCCCCCATGCCCAAGGCCGATACCATAGCCGCAGGCACATCGGCCCCGGCTGATACAGTAGCTCCCGTTCCGCTGGTGACAGATACCGTCGGCACTGCAGCAGTTCCCGAAGATACGCTTGCCAAGGAGCCTCCGAAGGACACCACCAAGGTGGCATTCATCTGGGGGTCCAAGCACGTCAGGCTTTTCCGCAAAGACATGCAGATGGCCAGCGATTCGCTCTCCTACACCGACCTCGACTCCCTGGTACGCCTGTATCAGGAACCCGTCTTCTACAACGAAGGCAATCGGCAGTATGCGTCGGACAGCATCTACATGGTCATCAAGAACCGCCAGATGCAGAAGGCTCACCTTCTTTCCAACGCCTTCATCACCATCCAGGAAGACCCTAAAAGCTACGACCAGATAAGAGGAACCGAGATGGTGGCCTACTTCGACTCCACATCGGCCCTCACGCGTTTTGACGCACTGGGCGGCGCATCGTCAATCTTCTTCCTCGTCGAGCAGGATGCCCTCGCAACCGTCAACAAAGTGGATGCAAAGATGATTTACGCCACTTTCTCAGGCGGCGAGATTGAGCGCATGTACTACTACGACAATCCCAAGAACGACGGCTACCCTTCGGTGCAGCTGCCGGAGGAGGAACGCACCCTCAAGGGCTTCCGCTGGGATCCCGACCGCAGGCCGGCCTCTCCGGAGGATGTCACATCCCTGAAGCCGAGGGCCAGCCAGCGCACCTCGTATCTGGCGCGCCCTCATGCCGAATTCAAGCAGACGAACATCTACTTCCCCGGATACATCAAAAAGGTGTACAGGGACATCGCTATCCGCGACTCGCTGCAGGTTGTTCGTCAACGCGAGGAGCAGCGCAGACGCGATTCCCTGGAGTTCGCAAGGGCCGATTCGCTGTCCCGCATAACCGCAGACAGCCTTAAAGTCAAGGCCGATTCTCTCGCCGTCCCCGTAGATTCACTTGCAGTGCAGGCCGATTCGCTGTCGGCAAAGGCGGATTCTGCCGGGGTCAATCTTCCTGCAGTGGCCGATTCTTTGAAGTTGCAGGCAAAAGATTCTTTGGATGTACCCAAACCTCTTACTGCTGAGGAGCTTAAGGCCAAGGAAAAGGCAGAGAAGCAAAGGCTGAAAGAAGAAAAAGCGGCCGAAAAAGCCCGCAAAAAGGCCGAGAAGGAAGCGGCCCTGAAGGAAAAATGGGCCAAAGAAGACGAGATTTATGAGCAGAAAAAGGCCGCAAAAGCCCAGCGCAAGCTGGATAAAGAGCGCGCCAGAAAACTGAAAGCCCTGCGCAAATTGGAAAAACGCGCCCAGAAAGAAAGGGCGAAATTCGAAAAATACCTGCAAAAAGAAAGGGAAAAAGCACTAAAACAACATAAACAATGAAAAAGACAGTATTGGTTTCCGGCGGCGCCGGATTTATCGGCAGCCATGTTACCGTAGAACTCATCGAGGCGGGATACGATGTAGTAGTGGCCGACAATTTCTCAAACTGCGACCGCACCGGTTATGAGGGAGTGAAGAAAATCACCGGCAGGGACGACCTCCCGCTTGAGATTGTGGATTTCTGCGACATGGCCCAGGTTAAAGCGCTGTTTGCCAAATATCCCATCGACGCCGTCATCCACTTTGCCGCATACAAGGCGGTGGGCGAATCCGTCGCCAAGCCTGTGATGTACTATAAGAACAACCTCATGAGCTTCCTCAACGTCCTGGAGGCCGCTCAGGACAAGGGCGGATGCAACGTGCTCTTCTCCTCATCGGCCACAGTTTACGGTGAGCCCGAGGCGGTTCCGGTGACGGAAAAGACTCCCCGTCAGCCCGCCACCTCCCCTTACGGAAACACCAAGACCATGTGCGAAGACATCCTCCGCGACACTGTAAAAGCTTCGGGCGGAGCCGTCAAAGGCATACTGCTCAGGTACTTCAACCCCATCGGCGCACATCCCAGCGCACTTATCGGTGAACTTCCCCGCGGAGTGCCCAACAACCTGGTTCCTTACATCACCCAGACCGCAATCGGCAAGCGCGAGTGCCTTTCCATCTTCGGCAACGACTATCCCACGCCGGACGGCACTTGCCTCAGGGACTACATCGACATCGTTGACCTTGCCAAGGCCCACGTCTTTGCCGTCACGCGCATGATGGACGGCAAGATGAAGGAGAACTGCGAGGTATTCAACATCGGCACAGGCCGCCCGCTGAGCGTTCTGGAACTTGTGACCGCCTTCGAGAAGGTGAACAATCTCAAACTCAATTACCGCTTCGCCCCCCGCCGCGCCGGCGACGTAACCGCAATCTGGGCCGATCCCACCCTCGCCAACACCGAAATGGGCTGGAAGGCCACCCGCAGCATTGAGGAGACGCTGAAGGCAGCCTGGGCCTGGGAGAAGCATCTCGCCGGGAAATAAAGAAGCTAGCCAACGGCATTAAAAAAGTCGGTAACTTATCAGAACCCGGGCCAAATTTTGGTCCGTGTTTTGCAATTGGCTGATAACAACGTTAGTATGTGTAACTTAAGCCTCAAACCTATGAGAAGGATTATACTCTCCCTTTGCATCCCAATGGCGATAGCCTTCGGCGCATGCAACCGTATGGAAATCGAGAACACCGACACGGAGGATACCGGTTCCACGACATCCCTTACCGACCCGGGACTCGCCTGGAGCGCCTCTTCATTCGAGGCGACAGTGGGCGCCGACAACGATTTTCCCACTCTCACCAATACTCATGAAGTGAGTGTAAGCTACAAATCATCCGACACATCCGTCGCAACTATCGACAGTGACGGAATCATCACCTTGCTCGCAGCAGGAACCACGGCTATAAGCGCTTCCTCATCGGCAACAAGCACGTATTCTGCAAGCAGCGCTTCTTACGCGCTCACCGTACTAAAGGCCGAAGATGGAATAAGCTGGAGTTCCAGCACTTGCACCGTCACCTTCGGCGACGAAAGTTCCTACAACTTCCCCACCCTCTCCAATCCAGGCAGTCAAAGCATCACCTACACCTCATCTAATGAATACGTCGCCACAATCGACGAGGATGGTTCTGTAACAATAGTTGCCGAGGGCGATGCCGTCATCACTGCCACCGCAGAGGCAAACAGCGCATACGAGGCCTCGTCGGCATCGTACACTCTTACAGTGGAGGGAACGCACGAAAGCGCAGGCCTCAGATGGAGCGCGGAAAGCTATACCGCCACGCTGGCATCCGACGATAACGTATTCCCCACGCTGGCCAATCCCAACAACCTTAACGTCACTTATTCCACTACCGACAGCAGCATAGCCTCCGTGGACTCTTCCACAGGAGAAATCACCCTGGCAGCGACCGGCACAGTTTCGGTAATCGCCACATCGGCGGCAGACGACACCTATGCATCCGGCAGTGCCGCTTACACATTGAAAGTGGTAAAGCATGACACAGCACTCGAGTGGAGCGAGAGCAGCTTCTCCGTTGTCCTGGAGGAAGGCTCGAGCAGTTATCCTACGCTCACCGTCACTCCATCGGCAATTGAGGGCAGCATCACTTACACTTCCTCAAAAAGCGCTGTTGCCACTGTCGATGCCAGCGGTAACATCACCCCCCTTAAAGCCGGCAGCACTGTTATAACTGCCGCATACGCAGGAAGCGAGGTTTACAAATCCTCATCGGCCTCATATACACTCCGCGTCACCAGCAGTGTCGATGACGGCGCTTTCAGCGATTCATTCCCCGCCGCAGGAAGCGACTCTGCCGATGACGACGACATCTCCAATACCGCATTCACTCGCCTTGTAAGCGTGGAATACGCCTCGGCCGGAGCAACGGTAAGCGGCTACAGCGCCGTGTCTGATGTCATGGACGTCAGCATCAGCGGCAACCAGGTCACAATCACCTACTCCGGCACTGAAAATGTCGTGTACAAACTCAGCGGAACGGCTTCCGACGGTTTCTTCAAGCTTTACAGCTCAAAGAAGCAGGCTCTGTGGCTTAGCGGGCTCAATTTGACCTCAACCTCCGGCGCCGCTATCAACAACCAGAGCGGAAAGCGCACCTTCGTATATGTGGAGGGCAGCAACTACCTGTACGACAGCTCATCGGCAGGATATGCCACCACCGGGACGGAGGATATGAAGGCCGTATTCTTCTCCGAAGGACAGCTTATTTTCTCCGGCAGCGGCACCCTCACCGTCGAGGCTAAAAACGCGAAGGAAAAGTCCTGCATCGCATCCGACGACTATGTCCGCATAATGAAGAGCCCCACCCTAAAGCTCTCTTCCAACAACACATCCGCCGGCCATGGAATCAGGGGCAAGGAATATGTGCAGCTCACAAACGGCACCACAGAGATAAGTTCCAAGGCTTCCAAGAAGAAGGGCATCACCTCCGAGAACTACGTCCTGGTGGAAGGCGGCACCCACAATATCACCATCACAGGATCGGCCGGATATGACTCCGAAGACGGAGAATACAAAGGCACAGCCGGCATCAAGGCCGATAATTACTTTGCCATGACAGGCGGCAACGTCACCATCAAGAACTCCGGCACCGGCGGCAAGGGTATCCGCGCAGGAAGCGAGGATTACAACGAAACCGGCGTGATCGAGGACAGCTACATCAGCGGCGGCACCCTCAATATCACTACCACCGGCAGCAAATACACAACCGGCGACGTCTCTTCCAAGGGCATCAAGATTGGCTGGGCCGAAGGTACAGAGAACCGTGTAACTGCAAACGATGGCAGCCTAACTATCAGCGGAGGTACGATAACAGTCTCCAGTTCCAACTCTGAAGCCATCGAGTCAAAAGATGCCTTTACGATGACCGGCGGGGAACTGTATGCCACTTCTACCGGGGACGACGCTGTGAACTGCGTGGGAGAAATGAATATTTCCGGAGGTTACATCTACGCCAACTCCTCCAGGAACGATGCTCTTGACTCCAATGGAAACATGACACTTTCGGGCGGTTACATATTTGCAATATGCACCGCCGGAGGAGCAGAAGTAGCAATCGACTGCGCCGAGCAGAAAACCCTGACCATTGCAAGCGGAGTAACCATGGTGGCTTATCCCAGCATTGAATCCGGAGCCAAGATGAATCAAACCTGCTACACCATGAGCTGCACCGCAGGCTCCTGGAACGCTCTTTACAACGGCAGTTCCTATATCGCAGCATTCAAGGTTCCGAGTGGCATTTCTTCCGTAGTTGTGAGCGCACCTTCTCTCAAGAGCGGCTACAAAGGCGTAAGCGTGAGTGGCTCCACCTATTGTAACGGTATATGGGCCACCAGCGGAATATCCGGCGGCTCCAGTGTATCGCTTGGCAACTACTCCGGAGGAAACACCGGTGGAGGCCCCGGACATGGTGGTGGTCCCGGCGGACCAGGTGGAGGATGGGGATGGTAGTTTTTTTGTTAATTTTGCATCATGAAAAAGATTGTAGTGCTGATTTCTTCGCTCCTGCTGCTCCTTCCGGCAGCAGGGGCCCAGGAGTCTCAGAAAATAAATAAGAAGAACCTTGTCATCAAGGAATGGAACAGTGATCCCAAAGGCGGCAGCAAAGTGCTTGACCACGTAACCACCTACAGCCCTGAAGGCAAAAAGATAGACGAGGTGGAATATGGCAGCGACGGCCAGAAATGGCGCAAGCGCTACGAATACGGCCCCGACAACAAAGTCTCCCGCGAGCTCGTTTACGACAACCGCAACAAACTTCAGACTTACAAGAAATTCGAATACAACGAATTCGGCCGCAAGAAGGTCCAGTATACCTATAATGCGAAAGGTAAACTGATCAGCATCAAGCAGTATGAGTACATCGCCCAAAACGACGTCGAATAAGCATCTCTCCTTTGCGGAAGCCCTGGAGAAACTGGCTCCCGTGACACTGGAAGAGATGGACGCCGTTAAGCTGATGAACAGGATCGACACCAAGTACGTCACCGACGAAAGCACCCTGATACAGATACTCTCGGAGGCCGCCAAGGCCGGCTACCGGGTGCTGGAGACGGAAGGCATGCGGATAAGTCCCTATGACTCAGTTTACTTCGACACTGCGGGCCTCAAGATGTTCTACGACCATCACAACCGCCGCCTGGTGCGCCAGAAAGTCCGCACCCGTAGTTACGTCAATTCGGGAGCCACTTTCCTGGAGATAAAGCGGAAGAATAACAAGGGGCGCACCAAGAAAAAGCGCATCGGCATACCTGTGACGGAACTTAAAGACTTCAGCGCCGACAGCAACGCCTGCGAATATCTGGCCGATCATTCCTGGTTCAGCGCCCGGGAACTTACCCCGGCAGTGGAGACCCTGTTCCACCGGATTACTCTCGTGAATCCCGCGATGACGGAGCGGCTCACGATAGATACGCTCCTGTGCTTCAATAATTACCGCAGCGGGAAACAGTCATCGCTGCAAAATGCGGTCATTATCGAGCTCAAGCAGGACGGACGGGCCGACAGCCGGATGAAAAACATCCTCCTGGACCTTCGCGTAAAGCCGGTCCGCGTCAGCAAGTACTGCATAGGCGTAACGCTCACAGACCCTTCGGCAAAAACAGGCCGATTTAAAGAAAAAGTCAGAACGATAGAAAAAATAATTGGAAATAAATTAGTTACTATATGATTATCGACAATCTCTTCCGCTTTGTCCAAGACGATCTTGCCGCCTTCGGCAACATCGACCCCGGCGATGACATGCTCCTGGACGTGCAGACCATAACCGACGCCATGCTCACCACCGGACAGAAGGTCGCGGAACTGGGTATCCGCTTTCTCCTGAACCTTGTGGTCTGCTGGATTCTGGTGCACTGCTTCTATTATCGCAAGAGCAAGCGTCGAGACTATTATTTCACCTTCATGGTGTTCTCGTCGGCCATGCTTACGCTTCTGTATATCATGGGGAATGTGGAGGTCGGCGTCGGGCTTACCCTCGGCCTCTTCGCTATCTTCGGGGTTATCCGCTACCGCACGGAAACTGTGCCGATCAGGGAGATGACCTACCTCTTCGTGATTATCGCCCTCGCGGCCGCCAACGGCCTTGCACCGATCTTCCATCTTGCCGAAGTGAACACAAATCCGCACTATGTGCTAAGCTGGGGCAATGTTGGCGTGATGGCGCTCGTGAACCTTGTCATCGTCGGCCTTGTGGCTGTCCTGGAAAGTGAAAGCCTGGTCAAGCACACCACTTCCAAGCTCGTCCTCTACGACCGCATCGAGCTGATAGTCCCCGAAAAGAGGGCCGAACTTATCGCCGATCTTGAAAAGCGCATCGGCGTGAAAGTTGAGAACGTGGAAATCGGCCATGTGGACTTCCTCAAGGATGCAGCCTTTATCAAAGTGTACTATAACCTGCCCAAAGGTGAGAGCAATTCGGTGAACAGCATCACCAGGGCCAAAGACTACGTCGAATAATGAAAAAGATTGCTTTCATACTGGCAATGCTATTGCCGACGGCCGCTTTTGCGCAGACTTTTGCCGGACGTGCCTCGGTCGGGGCCGATTACAAGATAGTAAAAGGGCTGCACCTCTCCGTGGAGGAGGAAATCCGCTCCGAAGACAACTTCAGCTCGCTTGGCAGCATCCGCAGCACGGTGGGGATGAGCTACAAGCCCGTGAAATTCCTTAAGCTGGGCGCCGGATATACGCTCATCAACCCTTGGAAAAGCTCGGCAAACGCTTTCAACAACCCTCGGCACCGCTTTTTCTTCGATGTCTCCGGCAATCTGCGGCTGGGAGGCTTTCAGTTCACTCTTAAAGAGAGGCTGCAGCTTACGCATCGCAGCGGCAGTTTCAATTATACGCAGACAACGCCCAACGCCCTTGCGCTGAAAAGCAGGCTTGGAGTGAAGTACAAAGGCTGGAAAAAGCTTGATCCTTACGCCTACTTTGAAGTCCGCACCGCCCTTAACGACCCTTGGGGCTCTTACAAAACAGAAGTGGACGACGAGGGGGAAACCTTTTATCCCTTCACCCTTTCCGGCTATAACCACCTGTATAACAATCGCTACAGGGGAAGCATCGGCCTGGAATGGAAAATCAGCAAGCGCCATGAGCTTAAGCCCTACATGCTGCTGGACTACATTAACGAATACGAAATTGATACAAAAAACGACACGGATCACAACTGCTATAGCTTCAAAAGCGCCGCTTACAATAACTTTTTCAGGATTAGTGCAGGCCTGAGCTATGTTTTCAAATTCTAGCCTTCACTTACAGATTATTACACTTTTTAGAGAAAAGTCTTGGCTTTTTGGCAAAATACCTTTACATTTGCGTCTTGGAAAAAGAAAAGTGTGTTCTTTTAAATAATTAAGTATCATGAAGAAAGTATTTATGTCGGCCGCTATCGTGGCCATGATGGTTGCCGCTGCTTCTTGCCAGTGCAACAACAAGAAAGCCGAAGAAGCCGCTCCTGCAGCCGAAGCTTGCGAAAAAGAGTGCGACAAAGCTTGCGAAGAAGCAGGTAAAGACTGCGAAAAGAAAGAGTGCGAAACCAAGTCCCTCGAGGAAGCTGTTGAAAACGCAGCCGAGGAAGTTAAAGACGCTGCCACCCAGGCTGCTGTCAACGCCGTTGACAACGCCGCCGCAGCTGCTAAAGACGCTCTCACCAAGTAAGTTTTCTTACAAAGAAATTGTGAAGCCCGCCTTAAAGGTGGGCTTTTTTTGTTACCTTTGTGCTGTTATGGATATCAGAATTGGAAACGGATATGATGTGCACGCGCTGGCGGCAGGCTTGCCGATGTGGCTTGGCGGCGTGCAGATTCCTTCGGAAATCGGCTTTGTAGCACATTCAGACGGGGATGTAGCCATACATGCCCTTTGCGATGCCCTGCTGGGATGCCTGGCACTCGGCGACATCGGCCACCTGTTCCCGGACACTTCCCCCGAGTGGAAAGGAGTGGATTCCAAGCTGCTCCTGAAGAAAGTGGTGGCGCTTGTGCACGAGAATGGCTATAAAGTTGGGAATGTGGACATTACCATAGCCCTCCAGCGTCCAAAACTAGCCCCCTTCATTGCCGATATGCGCCGTACCCTTGCCCCCATCCTCGGGGTACAAGAAAACCGCGTCTCTGTCAAAGCGACAACCACTGAACGGTTGGGCTTCGTAGGACGCGGAGAAGGGTGTGAAGTATGGGCCTCTGCCCTTATTTGCCAAGACCTTTCTTAGCAGCTTCGCTGAGCTGGTCGTAAAGGGCGTCTGTCTTTTCAAACAGTTCCTTGCGGATGCTGGTGAAGCAAAGCTTGGGATTTTCTGCTCCTGCGCTTTTTACCACCTTGTCGCGAAGATCGTTGTACAGATCTACTGCTTTGTCGATGAGGTCGGCAATTTCGTTGGCATTTTTGCCGGGATTTACGTTCAGGAAAAGGGTGCAATCATCTACAAATGCGCCGATAACATACTGAATGTCTTTCTTGATGTCTCTTAAATTCATATCGTTCTGAATTAATTCGGTGCAAAGATAAGCATTTTTCCGGAAATATCGGCCCGGTTCTTTACTCTGACCCGCCTTTTTGGGAAAACTCGTCCACGGAAAGGGGCATATTTCATGGCTGAACTGCATGAAATGAACAACTCGGCATTCCGCCAAGAATACCCGCCATCCCTTCGGGGTCGTGGCGGGATGTAAAATGACTATTGGAACAAATCGTCCAGGGTGAGTGTTTGCCCATACACTCCGGACCATGTGCCATATTTGAGCCCGAACGATGTGACCAAAGTAAGGAAAACTTGTCCCTTTACCTTGTACTTTTCTTTAAAGTTATCTTTCCGATTCCTGAGTTTCAAGTTCTCCTCTTGATCCAGAGACACCTCGGAGGAGTAAAATTTCATCTCACACAGATTCACATTACGGTCGCTGCGCTCAATGACCAAGTCAATCTGCCCTCCGCCACCCGGTTTTTCAGAGGGGATAATCATTTTGGACGTGACGGTGTTGATTCCGTTGATACCTAATGCCCTCCGGATGCTCTCTACATGAGACAGACATATCTGTTCGAAAGCGATTCCCTGCCAACTGACAATCTTATTAGACGTATAATTGTTCTGCCAGAAGTGCGGATCCTTTCCGGCCTTCCCCTCAATAAACCGGAGCCAGAAGATGCAGAAACAGTCCTTGAGCCGGTAATAATCTTCTTTCGTGACGGACATTGCAGGCCGGTATTGATCGATAAAGTCTGCTTCCACAAGTTTTGTCAGATAATCGGATAAACCTCCGCCCTCGGAAATACCTGTCGCTCTGGAAATTTCTTCTCGTGTGTATCCGTAATTTCGCTTGACAAGAAACCTCACAATTTGGACATATTTATCGGAATTGGTAAATAATGTGTTGAAAAGGCGTTTGAATTCACCGCTGAGAGGAGCATTCTCCCGGAATAGTATTTCGTCGATATTCTGTTCAACGCTCTGTCCCGGCTTTATGTATCCAAGGTAATAGGGCACACCGCCAAAGGCCATGTAAGTCCTTACAATGTCGTATCGCTCCATATCCACACCCTTGTTTCGGAAAAAATCCTCCGTTTCTTTCAAGGAAAACGGAATCAACTTCATATGACAGGTAACCCTGTCATATAGCCCCCCCCTATTGTGAACAATCTTTTTTAATATCCATGAACTGGAAGATCCGCAAACGATGAGCATTATATCGTCCCTTTCGTTCACCCAGTTGTTTTCAAAATTCTCAAAGGCAGAAACGAATCGGGACCGAGGCGTATCCATCCAGGGCATCTCGTCAATGAAAATGACCATTTTATGGCCGTCTGCTTTTGTCTGCATCAGCCGCTCCAGTCGGAAAAAAGCTTCCTGCCAATTTTGAGGGACAGGTACATCTTCGCTCTGGCCATAACGAAGAAGGGAATAATGGAAAGAGAGCAACTGATCGGCCATGGTGATCTTTCTCGTGCTTCCGTCTTCGAAAGGTGACAGGCCGGTATGTTTAAAAGCATATTGGTCCTTGAATGTGCTGTTGACCAGAAAGGTCTTGCCAACGCGCCGCCGTCCATAGATGGCGACGAATTCGGAACTGTTGCTGTGGTATCTGGAAAGCAGCTCGTCCTGCTCTCGCTTTCTTCCGATGATTTTCATATTTTCTTTTATAAGTTGCCGTAAAAGTATAAAAAATATTCGATTCGGCAAAATATAATCTTATAATTCGCCGATTGTTGCCAAAAACTATGTGATTCGGCAGAATTGAAGATACTGGCTGTAGCTGCAAGGACTACTTCCGGGAACTGTTGGAGCGTGTATGCGCGTTTTGGGCTGATTTTGCCGATACCGGTCCAAACTGAGGAGGGCACTGAAAAACCCTTCTGACCGTCATGTAGGACATATGAAAAAAGTTTGTCAGACCATCAAATAGATTTGGTAGTCTGACATATTTTTTGTAACTTTATCATATTGATTAATAGACGTTTATATGCTTCCGATAC
>JAFUVU010000033.1 GCA_017477465.1 Bacteroidales bacterium | reverse complement strand
GGTGGCTTCTGAGGCTGCTGCAAGAAAGATTATGGTGGACGCCCACGAGCCCATCAAGGAAACCGGCCTAAGGCGCACCTACCCGAACTTCATGACCCGGGAAGGCGCCCGCGGAATGGAGTGGAACGCCTGGAGCAGCGGTAACAAGCCTTCCCATCACGAGATTCTTCCCTTCACCCGCCTCCTCTCCGGGCCGATGGATTATACCCCTGGAATCTTCGATATAGAATACCGGACCATTGTCGGAAACCCTGACGTGAAGGTATGGAACAATGTCCATTCGTCGCAGTGCCGTGTAAACACAACCCTCGCCAAGCAGATTGCCCTCTGGGTGGTACTGTATTCCCCGATGCAGATGGCGGCGGACCTCATCGAAAACTATGAGGGACACCCGGCGTTCCAGTTCTTCAAGGATTTCAACCCGGACTGCGACTGGTCCGAGGCCCTGCAGGGGGAAATCGGCGAATATGTTGCGATAGTCCGGCGCGCCGGGGACGAGTTCTTCTACGGAGCCGTGACAAACGAGGAAGGCAGGACGCTCAAGCAGCCACTCTCTTTTTTAAAGCCTGGTGTAAAATACACCGCCACCATTTATGCCGATGCTCCGGATTCCGACTGGCAAACCAACCCTTACGCATACACTATTGAGAATAAAGAAGTAACATCGGCAGACGCTCTCTCAGTTATCCTTGCCCCAGGCGGTGGTCAGGCCATAAGTTTCATTCCTGAGCGATGAAAAATTGGTCTATCATATTGATTGTAGCACTTCTTGCCGGATGTGCTGGGAGTGCTGATGATACCTGGACAGTACACATTGTAGACTATGACGCCACTGAGTACTACGGCATTGCCATGGCAAATGGCAGACTTGGTATCCTGCCAGGGAAAGAGCCGTTCAGCGTGAAGGAAGTAATCCAGAACCATGTGTTTGCCTACGACCATTCAGTCGGCGTAAACGCTGTGGTCAAAGCGCCGGTTCCATTCCAAGTATCAATGTGTGTTGATGGGATTATGGATTGGAAAGTGTCGGATTGGAGCCAGACCATAGATCTGCGGAGAGCCGAGCATCGGACATGTTTTATTGCCGATGAAAAAGTGAAGGTGGATTACCGCATCATTGCTTTCAGGGACAATCCGGATTGCCTTCTGATGGAAATAAATGCAAAGGCCTTGAAGCCCTGTGCTATCGTCTTTTCAAACCGCTCGGACAGTTGCCTTGACGGGATGAGAATGGCGGTAAGATGTATCGGCCGAGATGAGGCAACTCTCCGTGCAGGAGAGACCTTGAAGTACACGCTGCTTGCCTGCATTCAGACATCGTCTCAAGAAAAGACGCCAGAGGAGGTGATAAACGGCTTGGATGTGGCCGATGCCATTAAACGCCACAGGAAGGCGTGGGAGGAACTGTGGAAGGGTGACATTGTAATTGAGGGGGACCCTAAGGCGCAGGAAGTGGTCAGGATGGCGCTTTTCAACCTGTATAGCTCCTGTCGGGAGGGTTCTGGTCTGAGTATTCCGCCTATGGGTCTTTCGGCAAGGGGATACAACGGCCATATCTTCTGGGATGCGGAAATGTGGATGTATCCGGTTCTTCTTCTGTTGAATCCTGGAATTGCTGATTCTATGCTCCAGTATCGTCTTGACAGGCTGGAAGGAGCCTGGGCTCGTGCCCGGGAGTTTGGCTACGAGGGCCTGATGTTCCCCTGGGAATCTGACATTGACGGCAATGAATCCACCCCTACCTGGGCGCTAACCGGCCCGTTGGAGCATCATATATCGGCCGATGTTGCCATTGCCGCGTGGAATCGGTATCTGGTTACGAAGGATACTAAAAGGCTTCGCGAATGCTGGCCCGTTCTGAGAGGCGTGGCCGAGTTTCTGATGAGCCGTGTGACGGAGAATCCAGACGGCAGTTACTCTATCCTGGATGTCGTTGGAGCCGATGAATACGCGGAGCATGTGAATGACAATGCCTATACAAATGGTTCGGCCAAGGTAGCTCTCCGCGCTGCCGTTGAAGCTGCCGGAGTTCTTGGAGAGAACGCGCCTTCTCGCTGGGCCGATATAGCCGACGGACTCCGGATTCTGGAGAAGGACGGCGTGACAATGGATTACGAAGGTTACGATGGTCGCCTTACAAAACAGGCCGATCCTAATCTTCTCGCCTATCCTCTGGGGCTGGTTATAGACCCTAAGCGTATCCGGAATGACCTTGAGTATTATTCCTCAAGGATTGACATGAAAGATGGTCCGGCCATGACCTGGGGCATCTTTGCGGTGCAATATGCCCGCCTTGGAGATACGGAAAAGGCATATGAGTATTTTCGCCGGAGCTATGAGAGCAATCTCCGTCCTCCGTTTGGCGCACTTGCGGAAACCCCAGTTTCAGGAAATCCATATTTCGTTACCGGTGCCGGAGCGCTGCTGCAGGCGGTCATTTATGGCTTTGGTGGGATTGCGATTGGGCCGGAGGGCATCCATAGGCATGGAATACCGATGCCGAAAAAATGGAGAGAACTAACTATTACTACTGCCAAAGAGATTATAGTTGTTAACGGTTCATATTAAGTATTGCCCCCTAGCAGTTGTGACCTATATTGCCAACGTTGCTAAAAAACCGATTATTGTAGCTAACCCGAAACTAGCCAACGTTCCAAATAAGACATACTCTGTTGTGGCAACTTCTTTTTCTTTGTTCAATTCTCCAAAACGAAAGACCGACTTGGCTGCTAATAAAAAACCTATTCCTTCTACGTTCCCGGTAAGGATAAATGTAACAATCAATACTCTTTCGCAATAGCCAATCCACATTCCTGCATTCGGTAATCCTTTGTGGTCCTTGAGTTTATCTTGCCATCTGGTAAAAAACTTGTCAAGAAGAATAGACGTTGGTTTAAGAATAAGCAAGTATGCTAATGCAATAATCCACATCTTGCCCGAAATCCATCCCGTATTTAATGCAGATAATAATGCAGAAGTGTCACCGAAACAAATCCATAAAATCACGATAACCGCCAAGTGGCAGAATTGGTCTGCCAAAAACCACTTGGTAGAATCCCCATGTTTCCTTGCTTTTATTGTATCAAAACATACGTGTGTAACAAAAATGACAAGAGGAATAATCCAATTGGCCCAATCTGCAACAATAGTATAAGCGAGGATAGCATGAATGACTCCGTGTAGCAGTTGATACCATATACCCTTCTTTTTGTCACTTTTCCCATTATTCAGCCAATTGGGCTGGAGAGCAAAATCGCCGAAGATGTGAGCGAATAAAAGTTTTATCAGTAAATGGGTCATTCTATAATTGTTGTATTAAAAGTTCATATCTATTAACATACGCATCTATAGAGTCTGCTTTTGCCGCAATTAGAATCTTACTTAAGTTTTGCTGACTCTGTGAAAGATACTCGGCCAATTTTTTTTGACTAACCTGCTCCTTCAAATAATCATACATGATAGATGCTTGCCTTACTGTCCAACCGGTAATAACGTCATCAAGTAACATCGTGGATACGGCAAGCTCGTAATCAACGTTTTCTGCTCCCGTGCTTACAGCAAGACGTCTCTTCCCTATATGATCTAGTCCAAATCCTGATCTCTGATAGGCTGTTCCATCTGAAACAATTATTTGTTGCGCTTGATACTCAACAGTACCAATACCGATTGACAAGCGCGCATCCCAAGGAGGATTACCAACCGGTGTTTGCTTTTTTAGCCATGCACGTATCATTATGGCTATCCTCGCAGTTTTCATTGCGTTTTCAACAAATACTTGAAAACTGTCACCCCTATACATTTCCAAACGTATTGGAGTGACACTTGATAATTCTGTATTTAGGTCCTCCAGAGATTTTTTGAGTAAATCCCGGTGTCCTATCATTATCTTGCGCGAATTAACAATATCTCCAGTTATTACACCTTTTAGGCTCATTCATTCTTATTTTTTGCAAAGATAGAAAAAATTTTCAACAACCCAAAGTGGTTGTTTTTTTAAAATCAACCACACGAGGTTGATTTTTGATATACACCCCAATAAAGTTGTGAGGTAAGATAGAAAAGAAATGTTGATTATTGTAAATGATTATGACGAAAGTCAAGCTTGGTGTTGTTGAATGGAGAGGATATCTTAATACAACGCTTATTGAATAGTTTGTCATTCAGGCGGATATCGTTGTAAATTGGGCCTGGGCCTTTGGATGTGATGGTGAGTGTTTTGCCACCGGGGAGGAAGACCGCGGCTTTTGGGAAAAGGGGTGAGCCGAGTGCGTATTGGCCGCTTGCGGGGCAGACGGGGTAGAAGCCAAGGGCGGAGAAGACGTACCAGGCCGATGTCTGGCCGTTGTCTTCGTCACCGCAGTAGCCGTCAGGGGCGGCGCTGTAGAGGCGGTCCATTACCTCACGGATGTATACGCTACCCTTTTCCGGATGAGCAGTCCAGTTATAGAGGTACAGCATATGCTGCGAGGGCTGGTTGCCGTGGGCGTAGTTACCCATATCGGCAACCTGCATTTCCGTGATTTCGTGGATGCGGTAGCCGTAGTAGCTGTCGTCGTAAATGGGAGGGACCTTGAATACGGAGTCCAGCATCTGCTCGAAAGACTCCTGTCCGCCCATTGCATCCACAAGGCCGGGGATGTCGTGGAAAACGCTCCAGGTGTAGTGCCAGGCATTGCCCTCGGTGAAGTCTCCGCCCCATTTGTAGGGGCTGAAGGGCTCCTGGAAGCTGCCGTCGGCCCTTCGGCCACGCATCAGACGGGCCGATGGATCAAAGACGTTCCGCCAGTTTCTGGAGCGCTTCAGGTACAGGTCGATTTCCTCCTGCGGGCGATCCAGCAGCTTCGCTACCTGGGCGATGCACCAGTCGTCATAGGCATACTCCAGAGTGCGGGCAACGCTCTCATTCACGCCAACATCGCAGGGGATGTAGCCAAGGGTGTTGTAGTACTCGTGTCCCTTGCGTCCGGTAGAACTCACCGTGGGATGCACGTGTTCAGTTCCATATACAAGGGCATTGTAGAGGACCTCCAGGTCTTCGCGGGAGACAAGGCCTTGTGCTGCGGCATCGGCCACCACGGCGGCTGAGTTGTTCCCAATCATGCAGTCCCGGTGGCCGGGAGAGGCCCATTCCGGAAGGAAGTCATTTTCGCGGGCAACGTTCGCAAGGCCTTGGAGAATCTCCCTGCTTACGTCGGGATAGACAAGGTTCAGCAGCGGGAATAGTGCCCTGAAGGTGTCCCAGAAGCCGGTGTCAGTGTAGAGGTAGCCGTCGTGGACTTTGCCGTCGTAGGGGCTGTAGTGGATGGGCTTCCCGTCTGGGCCGATTTCATAGAACTTCCTGGGAAAGAGCGTGCTGCGGTATAGGCAGGAGTAGAAGGTGCGCATCTGCTCATTAGTGCCTCCGGAGACACGGATACGGCCAAGAACCTCATCCCAACGGGCCTGGGCAGTAGCTTTCACCTCGTCAAAGGGACGGTCAAGGACTTCGTTCAAATTGCGCACAGCCTGCTCCTCCGAAATAAAGGAGGATGCGATATATAGCGTTACAATCTGGCCCCGTGAGGTGGCAAAGGCCTCTCCAAGCGGAACATCGGCCTTTATCACAAAAAAGTTGCGGAAGCCTTCCGGCACCCCGCCGTGGTTCTGGACGCTGTAGCCCGTGGCTCCGGCATCGTCAAATGCGACCTTGCCGCCTTGGAAAGGGTTCACCCCGATGATGGAACTGTCGCTTTCCGGGAAGGTGAGGCGCATCACGGCAGCACGTTCGGTGGGGGTGATTTCCACGGTGATGTCGTGGTCGGCCAGATACACCTTATAATAATAGGGCCTTGCCTCCTCGCTTTCGTGGGAAAACCAGCTGTGCCCGCCGCCGGGAATGATGGAAAAGGCACCGTAGTCGTTTATCCATGGCGATGGCTGATGCGTCTGCTTGAAGCCTGTAATCTTATGTTTATCATATTGATACGCCCAGCCGTCTTCCTCCCGTTCAGCCGTTACCGGCGTCCAGAAGTTCATGCCCCAGGGCAGGGCTATCGCCGGATAGGTGTTGCCCGTGGAAAAAGTCCAGTCGCTCTGCGTGCCGACGAGGGTTGACACGTATTCTGATAGGTGAACATCTTCTGTCGGGTGGCAACAAGCTGATAGCAATATTATAATGGGAATCAGACGCTTCATCGTATACTATTCAAAAGATCCAGTTTGCCGTCATTAACAAGTTTCAGGATAAGTTCTCCGAAGAGGCTGTTCTGCCAGGCGAACCATTCGCGGGTGAAGCGAGAGGCGTCGTCCTTGTGGAAACTCTCGTGGATGAAGCCGGTGCCGGCGTCGGTGGCAAGGAGAGTGGCGATGCAGTCGCGGATTTCATCATCGTTGGTGGATGTAAAGGCGCGCATCATTATGGACATGGGCCAGACCATGTCGTAGCCGATGTGGGGACCGCCAACTCCTTCTCCAGCAGCGCCGTGGAAGAAACAGGGGTTGTCCTCGCTCAGCACAAAACGGCGGGTGTTCTGATATATGGGGTCAGAGGCCATTTCCGGGATAAGGTAGGCAAGGGACAGCAACGAAGGCACGTTGGAATCGTCCTGCAGGAGGGCGTTGCCAAAGCCATCCACCTCATAGGCGTATATGGGGCCGTACTTGGGATGGTTCACAACGGCCTTGGCCTTCAGGGTGGCTTCCACCTCATCAGCAAGGGCGATACATTCGGCGGCCAAATCGGCCTCTCCATTAATATCGGCAAGAATTTCTGCCGCCTTACGCAAAGAGCTCACGGCCATGAAGTTGGACGGGACAAGGAAATCCAGGATGGTGCTGTCGTCGGAAGGACGGAAGGCCGATGCGATGAGCCCGCAGGGCTTCAAGGGGGCACCGTAACCGTCCCAGCCCTTGGTGTCGAACTGGCGGTCCGTCTCGCGGAAGAAGCGGTACTTTCCGAGGCCGTCATACTTCTGCTGTTCCCGCATTACGCCAAGGACTGTCTTCATGGCTTCCAGCCAAAGGTCTCCGAATACCGATGTGTCCCCGGTCTCCTTCCAATAGCCATAAGCAAGTCTAATAGGATAGCACTCGGAGTCCAGTTCCCACTTTCGCTCGAAAACGTCCGGGACCATGTAGGTGCCGTCCTTGTGCCAGCCGTCATTCGTAGGGTCTGGGTTGAAAGCGTTGGCGTAAGGGTCTATCACAAGGCACTTGATCTGGCGGAGGATTGTGCCCTTTATCATTTTTGCAAGGGCAGGATCCTGATTCGCCAGTTGCACATAGTGCCACACCTGCGCCCCAGAGTCACGGAGCCACATGGCCGGGATGTCGCCGGTCCAAACGAATGTGTCTGGCGTGCCGTCTTCGTCTTCTGAGTAATGGACGGTGGTGTCGATGGTATTGGGGAAGCAGTTGATGAACATCTGCCGGAGCTTGGGATTTTCCAGAAAAGCGGCGGTTTCCGCCACGATTTTTTCCACAGCTTCCGATGTAAAAAGCCTGTTCTCCGAGGCCGGTCTTCTTGACGGCGTTCCTGTGAAATAGTCCTCCCAGGCATACCAGACTGCAGGTTCGGGGCCCATTTCAAAGATGAGCGTTCCGCCTGCCTTAATATCGGCAAACTCGATGTAAGGCTTGGTATAAAGCTTTCCGTTCAGGTAAACGCGCTGAATATAGCGGTTGGTATCGCTGGTAGTTGGCGCTTCAACAGTGAAGGCGCCGCCGGAGACGGCAAGCTCGGCTTTCTTGAAAAGAGGAGAGCCGAACCAGAAGCGCTTACTGGCAGGTTCCACCTGGTAGAAGCCAAGGGCCGACAGGATATACCAAGCACTCATCTGCCCTACATCTTCGTTGCCGGAAAGCCCGTCATAACCGGTGCCGTACTGCTCTGAGAGTATCTGACGCACCTT
>JAFUVU010000032.1 GCA_017477465.1 Bacteroidales bacterium | reverse complement strand
ATGCTTACATGCTTGACCGATTTATTTCCATTTCCGGGAAATCCCCGAAACTGCGAAAAAATGACACTGATTTCAAAGAACTATTATTCCTGGGCGTCCGTGACGCCGCTTGAACTTTTATAAAATTAACGTACTATTGTGTTTGCAGTCAAATGAAAATTGTAGCAGATACCAATATTCCTTTTCTTAAAGGTGTGCTGGAGCCTTACTCGGAGGTCGTTTATCTGGACGGCAGGTCGATAGACCGTGAGGCAATGGCCGATGCCGATGCAATAATAATCCGCACGCGCACAAAGTGCAATGCAGAAACGCTGGAGGGGTCGAAGGTGCAGATGATAGCCAGCGCGACCATCGGCACGGACCATATTGATTTGCCTTGGTGCAAGGCGCATGGCATAGACGTGCAGAACGCTGAAGGCTGCAATGCCGGGGGAGTGGCGGACTATGTATTCTCCGCCCTGTACGGCATAGCGTCAAGAAGGGCGATAAAGCTTGACGATGCCACCATCGGCATTATCGGCGTTGGAAATGTAGGGAAAAAGGTGGAGAGGATGGCCCAGAATCTTGGCTTCAAGGTGCTTCTAAACGACCCGCCTCGTGCCATGAAAGAGGGCAATGAAGGCTTCGTAGATCTGAACGAACTTCTCGCAAAATCCACCGTCGTAACATTGCACGTCCCCCTGGACGCCGGCACCAAAGGCATGGCCGATGCCGACTTCTTCGAAAAAATGCAGGCCGGGGCCATTTTCATCAACGCTTCCCGAGGGGAAGTGGTGGACGAAAGCGCCCTCCTTCATGCCCGCCCCAAGCTTGGAGCGCTTGTTCTGGACACATGGTGCAACGAGCCCACGCCCAATCCCAACCTCATCGAAGCCTGCGACATCGCCACTCCGCACATTGCCGGCTATTCGTATCAAGGGAAGCAAAACGGTACCGCTCAGGCGGTTCAGGCCGTTGCAAGGCATTTCGGAATAAGCCAGCTTCTGGATTTCCGCCCTGTAACGGAGGACGATTCCCTAAAGCCGGTAGCCATCGACCTGAAAGGCAAATCGCAAGGGGAGATTGCCGCCATAATGCAGTATAACTATCCGATTTTCACAGACGATTTCCTCTTCCGCAGCAGCCCCGACAGCTTCGAGCGCCTGCGCAGCGAATACAATTACCGCAGAGAATTTTATATCGAATAATCACATAATTATGTTTAACCAATCAGACATTAAACAAATCGAAGAGAGAGGTTCATCCCTGCATCAGGTAAAACAGCAGATAGAACACTTCAAGACCGGTTTCCCCTGGATGAAAATCGTCGGCCCGGCAACTCCGGAAAGAGGAATCAAAGTCCTTTCGGCCGAAGCCGTGGATAAGGCCGTCGCATATTATCGGCAGGCAAAGATTCACGGGAAGAGCAAATTTGTTCCGGCATCCGGCGCAGCGTCCCGCATGTTCAAGGACATGTTCGCCGGCCTGTCGTCCCTGGAAGAAGGCAAAGATTTACCTGCCGATGCTCCAGGCTCGAAGCTTGCCGCCAAAATCAAGGACTTCGCTTTTTATACTCCCGAAATGTTCGGAGAGCCCGTGGACAGCGCGGCCTATCGGCAGGATGTTTTGCGTAAGCTCCTCAAAGAAGACGGTTTAGGATACGGCAGCAAGCCCAAGGGCGTGCTCAAGTTCCATCGTTATCCGCAGGAAGTGCGTACTGCAATCGCAGAGCATCTGGTAGAAGCCCAGCAGTACATGCGCAATGCCGACGGCAGCTGCAACCTCACCGTCACAATCTCGCCCGAGCACCGGGAACTCTTCGAGCAGGCCATCGGCCAGATTAAAGAGAGCTACGAAAAGCGCTATGGCGTCAGATACAACATCACTTTCACTTACCAGGACAAAGCCACTGATACCGTGGCGGTTGATCCGGAGAACAAACCCTTCCGCAAGGCCGATGGAAGCCTGCTTTTCCGTCCTGCCGGGCACGGCGCCCTCATCTACAACCTTAACAAAGTGCAGGACGAACTGGTAAGCATCAAAAACATCGACAACGTAGCCCATGAAAAGCTTCTGCCCGTCACGGCAGAGTACAAGCAAGTACTGATGGGCGTCGCCCTGGAGCTCAGAGACAAGATTTTCGCATATCTGGAAGCCCTGGACAAAGAACCTTCGGTGCAGCTTTGCAACGAGATAGAGAACTTCCTGGACAAGCAGCTCTGCATCCAGATTCCGCTGGCCCATTCGGAACAGGAGCGCGTGGAACTGCTCCGCGCCAAACTTAACCGCCCGATCAGAGTGTGCGGCATGGTCCGCAACGAAGGCGAACCCGGCGGCGGACCGTACATAATCGCCGGCAAAGACGGCAGCACAAGCCTGCAAATCCTGGAAAGCGTCCAAATAAACAAGGCCGATGCCGGTGCAGCCATGGCCATGTCCCACGCTACGCACTTCAACCCTGTGGACCTGGTCTGCTGCCTGCTGGACTACAAAGGCGCCCATTTCAACCTGCTTGACT
The DNA here is from genome assembly GCA_017477465.1 of Bacteroidales bacterium. GTDB lineage: Bacteria > Bacteroidota > Bacteroidia > Bacteroidales > UBA932 > Cryptobacteroides. The sequence continues at coordinate 85,058 of JAFUVU010000032.1, read as the reverse complement.
ATGTCGATCAGGAAGCCGGCTTCATAAGCTCCAAAAGCTACGAAGGCCGCGAGCTCAAAGCCTTGGAACTCCCCGGCTTATGGAACGGTGCGATGAGCGACTGGAACACTCTCTTCGTAGAGGTTCCCATCGAAACCTTCAACCCGGTAAAAGTTGTTCTGGACCTGCTCCGTCCGGCACATCAAGGATAAAAGATTCCCGGTCAAGCCGGGAATGACGTCACGCCCGACTTGATTAACGTCATGCCCGACTTGATCGGGCATCCAAAATAATAACCAAAATGAAAGAAGCGATAGCTGGAACGTTGGAAAGCGGTGACATCATGGTTACCGTCGGCCCCGGAAAAGGGCTGGAAATTGAGCTGCAGAGCTCTGTGGCGGCGCAGTTCGGCCGCCAGATCAAAGCCGTGATAACGGAAACATTGGAAGGCCTGGGCATAGAAGACGCCCATGTGCAGGCCATCGACAAGGGCGCCATAGATTGCACCATCCGGGCCCGCGTCACCGCAGCCGCAGTCCGGGCAACAGGAAAAGACGTATGGAAAGACTAAGGAGAACAATGATGTTCGTTCCGGGCAACAATCCCGGAATGATGGCCGATGCCCATATCTACGGCCCCGACAGCATAATGCTGGACTTGGAAGACTCAGTAACAATGGCAGAAAAGGACGCCGCCAGACTTCTGGTGTACAACGCCCTGAAAACCATCGACTACGGCTCCACCGAAATGGTGGTGCGCATCAATCCGCTCAACACCCCGTACGGCAAGAAGGACGTGGAAGCGGTAGTCAAAGCAGGCGTGGACGTAATCCGCATGCCCAAAACGGAAACTGCCGACGAAGTCCGCGAGCTTGAAGCCGAGATCCTGAAAGTGGAAACCGAAATCGGCCGGGTGGGGGAGACTCGCATAATGGCCGCCATCGAGAGCGCCCTTGGCATTGTAAACGCCTATGAAATAGCCACTTCGTCCAAACGAATGATGGGAATTGCCCTGGGAGCGGAGGACTATTCAGCCAACCTCAAAACCAACCGCACCCCGGGAGGCGCAGAGCTTCTGCTGGCCCGTGAACAGATTGTCGTTGCAGCCCGTGCCGCCGGCATTTCCTGCTTCGACACCGTTTATTCAAACCTGGACGACATGGAAACCTTCCGCAAGGAAGTGGAGCTTATCAAAACACTTGGCTTCGACGGCAAATCCATAATCAACCCCAGGCAGATCGAGGTTGTAAACAGCGTGTTTACGCCTACCGAGAAAGAGATTACAAAGGCCCGCGCAGTTGTGGCCGCCATCAAGGAAGCCCAGGCAAAAGGCTCGGGCGTTATATCCCTGAACGGAAAAATGGTTGATAGGCCGGTAGTGCTCAGGGCGGAACGCACAATTGCCCTGGCAGTAGCCGCAGGCGTAATCGACAAGGAGGAAGTACTATGAGAAACTCAAAAGTAGTGTCGCTTGAAGAAGCTGTAAAACGCAGCGGTCTCAAGGATGGGATGACCATCAGTTTCCACCATCATTTCCGTGGCGGCGACAAAGTGGTCAACCTGGTAGTGGACAAGCTTGCCCAAATGGGATTCAAGGACCTGAAACTGGCGGCATCCAGCCTCTCTGATGTCCACAAGCCCCTAATCGAACATATTAAAAACGGTGTCATAAGCGGCATCTCCACATCAGGACTTCGCGGTGATCTGGCCGATGCAATCTCGCACGGACTGATGAAAGAGCCTGTGGTATTCCGTTCCCACGGCGGCCGCGGCAGCGCAATCGCAAAAGGGGAATTGAAAATAGACGTAGCTTTCCTTGGCGCCTCATCGGCCGATGAACTTGGCAACGCCTGCGGCTATTCCCGCAGCGAAAATGCCAAATCCATCTGCGGCTCACTTGGTTACGCCCTTCCCGACGCCCGCTACGCCAAACACGTCGTAGTGATAACCGACGATCTTGTCGCATATCCCAACATGCCCATGTCAATCTCCGCCGCCGATGTGGAATCCGTAGTGGTGGTGGACAGCGTCGGCGACAGCTCGAAAATCTCTTCAGGCGCTATTCGCGATTCCAAGAATCCAAGAGATATTCTACTGGCCAAACAGGCTGCAAAAGTGATTATTAACTCCGGTTACTTCAAGGATGGCTTCAGCATTCAAACCGGCACAGGCGGGGCATCGCTTGCTGCTGTAAAGTACATAAGGGAAGAAATGTTGAGCCGCGGAATCAAAGCCTCCTTCGCCCTCGGCGGCATTACCGCCCATATGGTGAAACTCCACGAAGAAGGCCTCATCGGCAAGTTGATAGACGTGCAGTCATTTGACAAAGTGGCTGCCGAATCCATCAAGGACGACCCTATGCACCAGGAAGTGTCGGCAGTGGAATATGCTTCGGGCGAACATCCGGGTTCTGCCACTCATGCACTTGACATTGTCATACTCAGCGCCCTGGAGGTGGACACTGATTTCAACGTCAACGTGCTCGTCGGCTCCGACGGTATCATCCGCGGTGCAATCGGCGGCCATCAGGACACAGCTGCCGACAGCGCACTCAGCATAATCGTTTGTCCGCTGCTCAGGGGCAGAATCCCTTGCGTAGTGCCCCACGTCACTACTCTCATCACCCCCGGCAAGTCTGTCGATGTCGTGGTTACGGAGTACGGAATAGCGGTAAATCCGGCCCGCCCCGAAATTGCAGAAAAGCTTAAGGAAGCGGGACTGAATATTGTCGATATCAAAGACTTGGCAGCCAAGGCCAAATCAATTATCGGCACGCCGGACCCGCTGCCGTTCGGCGATAAAGTCGTAGGAATAGTGATGAACCGGGACGGATCGGTCCTGGACAAAATCTACAATATCCTTCAGTAAAAAATTGGCTGGTCTTAAATTTGACCAGCCATTTTTTTAAGATTTGTTTCCGCCGCCGAGGGGCCCGAAATCATTCAGATTGAATGTGCTTCCAGGCTGGGGCTTGCCTCCCAGGTCTATTATACCGAACTGGGCCTCGTATTTTGAGATGTTGTCGAAGAGGGCGTTCATCAGGCGTTTTGCATGTTCCGGCGTCATTATTATGCGGTTGCCGATCTCCGGCTTGGCCAATCCGGGCAGGGTAGTGGCGAAGTCGATTATGAATTCGCTGCGGGAATGGGAGATGATTGCAAGGTTGGAATATGAGCCTTTTGCCACTTCGGGCTTGAGTTCCAGGCTTATCTGGTTCTGAGGTTTGGGTTGATTGTTATCCATATAATAGCTTCTTTAGTATTCTTATTCGCAAATTTAACAAAATTTCAGTAATTTTGCAGGTTATAGGACTTGAATTAGAAACATCAAACATTATATGAAAGAATTAGCAGCGAAGTACAGTGCCAGTGAAGTGGAAGACAAGTGGTATGCCTACTGGCTCACACACAAATTTTTCCACAGCGAACCTAACGACAAACAGCCCTACACCATAGTTATACCGCCGCCCAATGTGACCGGAATCCTTCACATGGGCCACGTGCTCAACAATACTCTGAACGACGTGCTCATCCGCAAAGCAAGGATGGACGGTAAAAACGCATGCTGGGTGCCCGGCACAGACCATGCCTCAATAGCAACCGAAAGCAAAGTGGTTGCAAAGCTGAAGGCCATGGGCATCTCCAAAGACAGCCTCACGCGCGAAGAATTCCTCCAGCATGCCTGGCAGTGGAAAGAAGAGCACGGCGGCATTATTCTGGAGCAACTTCGCAAGCTGGGCTGTTCCTGCGACTGGGACCGTACCCGCTTCACCATGGAACCCGCCCTCTCGGAAGCCGTGATCAACACTTTCGTGTATTTTTACAAGAAAGGCTGGATCTACAAAGGCGTCAGAATGGTAAACTGGGATCCTGAAGCCCTCACTGCAGTAAGCGACGACGAAGTCATCCACAAAGACACAAAGAGCCATTTCTACCATCTGAAATACTACATTTCAGACGGCGAAGGACATCCCACCGATAAATTCCTCGTCATAGCCACCACCCGCCCGGAAACAATTATGGCCGATGCCGCCATCTGCGTAAACCCGGCCGACGAGCGCCACCACTGGCTGCGCGGCAAGAAGGTGCTTATCCCGCTGATCGGCAAGGAAATCCCTGTGATTGAGGATTCTTACGTAGAAATGGACTTCGGTACAGGATGCCTTAAAGTCACGCCTGCGCACGATGTTCATGACTATGAAATCGGCCTGCGGCACAATCTGCCGGTGCTGGATATCATTGACGAACATGGACGCCTCAATGAAAAGGCGCAGATCCTCGTAGGGGAGGACCGCTTCGTCGCCCGCAAGAAGATTGTCAAGATGCTGGAAGAAGCCGGCAATCTTGTTAAGACAGAGGAATACACCTCGCCGGTAGGTTATTCGGAGCGCACCACCGCGGTTATCGAGCCCAGGCTCAGCGCACAGTGGTTCCTGAAAATGGAAACCCTCGCAAAGATGGCACTGGAAACCGTTGAAAGCGGACGCACCCGTTTCATTCCCGAAAAATACGTCAACACATACCGCCACTGGATGGAAAACGCCCGCGACTGGTGCATTTCCCGCCAGCTCTGGTGGGGACAGCGCATTCCTGCCTATTACCTGCCGGACGGCCAGTACGTCGTAGAATCAACACCTGAAGCAGCACTTAAAGCAGCACAGGCTATTAATCCTTCTATCAAGATGGAAGACCTCCATCAAGACGAGGACGTACTGGACACCTGGTTCAGTTCCTGGCTGTGGCCGATCTCAGTGTTCGACCCCGAAAAACCCGGACATCCCGAGCATCAGCCCAACAAAGACCTGGCCTATTATTATCCTACCAATGATCTGGTAACAGGCCCGGATATCATCTTCTTCTGGGTAGCCCGCATGATCATGGCAGGGGAGGAATTCATGGGCAAGGAGCCGTTCTCCCATGTTTATTTCACCGGCATAGTGCGCGACAAGATCGGCCGCAAGATGTCCAAGACCCTCGGCAATTCTCCGGACCCGCTTGATCTTATCAAAACCTACGGGGCTGATGCAGTGCGAATCGGCATGCTGCTTTGCTCCAGTGCCGGAAACGACATCTTCTATGATGAGGCTCAAATAAAGCAGGGAGCCGCCTTCTGCAATAAGATTTGGAACTCCTACCGCCTGGTCAAGGGCTTCAACGTGGACGAAAGCCTGCAGCAGAGCGCAGTGGCCAAGACTGCAATCGAATGGTTCCGCAACACATTGTCCGAGACTGTCGCCCTGGTGGAGGATCATTACAGCAAATTCCGCATCTCGGACGCTCTCATGACCATTTACCGCCTCTTCTGGGACGACTACTGCTCCTGGTACCTTGAGGCCATCAAGCCCGCCTTCGGCCAGCCGATAGATCCGGACTCATACAAGGCCACGTTGGAGTACTTCGAAGCTCTGCTCAAACTTATTCATCCTGTCATGCCGTTCATCACGGAAGAACTGTGGCAGGACATTGCACCAAGACAGGACGGCGACACCATTATGTTCGCCCCCACGCCCAAAGCGGAAAAAGTGGACAGCGCTCTCCTCGACAGCTTTGCCATCGCTACTGAGACAGTGAACAGCGCAAGAGGTATCCGCAACCAGCGTAATCTTGCCCCCAAGCAAGTTCTCTCCCTCAAAATCAAAGGCAGCGATTTCCCCGCTGAAATGATTCCGATCGTAGAGAAAATGGCCAATGCAAAAGTGGAGTTGGTGCAGGACTTCGCCGGCGCCCAAGGTGTCGGATTCATGGTCCGCACGATAGAAATGTTCATCGCACTGGACGGCCTGGTGAATGTTTCAGAGGAGATTGAAAAAGCACAAAAAGATCTGGAGCACCAGCAAAAATTCCTCGCCGGAGTACGTGCAAAACTGGCAAATGAGAAGTTCACAGCACATGCTCCAGCAGCCGTAATAGAAAACGAGCGCAAAAAAGAGGCCGATTCACTCTCCAAGATAGAAAGTCTTGAAGAAAAGATTAAGACTCTGAAAAAGAGCCTATAAAACAATTAAGTTATTACCTATAACATTTTTGTTATGGCTATTTTCAAGGCAGTTTTCCCGGTCAGGTACTACGAAACGGACCAGATGGCGGTAGTCCATCACTCAAACTATATCCGTTATTTCGAAATAGCAAGGGACGAGATGATGGTCAAGCTTGGTTTCCCGATTGAAAAGTGCGAAAAGGAACTGAATGTGGTTGTCCCCATAGTTTCCGTAGAATGCCACTTCCGTCATCCCGCAAGAATGGGCGACGTCCTCACAGCAACCGCCGAGGTTAACAAAGTCCCGCTTGCAAAGATGGTGATCAAACAGGCAGTCTATAACCAGAACGGAGAGCTCTGCGCAGACGGAACGGTAACGCTGGGATTCCTGGACAAAGACAGCTTCATGCCCGTGCGCTGCCCCGAGCCGCTTGCAAAATTGTTAGAAGAACACATTAACGACTGATAACATGACTACTTATCCACTTATCATTATGATCGGCACATGGGAGATCGTTGCCATTGTTGCCGTAGTTGTCTTACTCTTCGGCGGCAAAAAAATCCCCGAACTCATGAAAGGCATCGGTAAGGGCGTCAAGAGCTTCAAGGATGGGATGAACGAGGTGGAGAAAGAAATCAAGGACGACGATAACTACAAAAAGGAATAACGTGGCAGGGAAGGACGCGGAAATGTCCTTCTGGGACCATCTGGAAGAGCTGAGGGGAACCTTGTTCCGCTCGGTTCTTGCAGTTGTTTTGTTCTCCGCCATTTTCCTTTGTTTCCCAAAACAACTGTTCAGCGTCGTTCTCTGGCCGACAAGACCCGATTTCCTCTTATATCGCCTCCCGGGGATAGACTTCTCGATGGAGCTGATAAACATAGCATTATCGGCCCAGTTCTTTGTCTATCTCAAGGTTTCCGTTCTCTGCGGCGTCGTATTGGCGTTTCCTTATATCGTTTACGAGATCTGGAAATTCATCGTGCCGGCTCTTTACGACAATGAACGAAAGGCAGTAAGGACAGCCTTTTCACTCTCGTCGGGATTGTTTTACTTAGGGGTGGCCGTCGGCTATTTCGTGGTTCTGCCGGTCTGCCTGATGTTCTTTGTGAATTTCTCTGTAAGCGATGCCATTCAGAATACCATTTCGCTGGGCTCATACATGTCCATGTTCACGTCCATGGTGTTCCTGATAGGTATTCTTTTCGAGTTCCCTACAATTATTCTGGTGCTCTCCAACCTTGGCATCCTTAACAGGAGTCAGTTAAAGCAATGGAGAAAGTACGCATTTGTAATCATCTTAATATTAGCAGCTTTCATAACTCCTAGCGATCCGTTTTCCATGTTCGTTCTGGCCTTTCCCCTATACGGACTGTTCGAATTATCCATCCTCCTCTGCAAGAAATGATTTCCATCAATAACGTCACCGTTGCGTTCGGCAGCTTCACCCTTCTCGACAACATCAGCTTCCATATCAGCGAGTCCGAAAAGATAGGTCTGGTAGGGAAGAACGGTGCCGGCAAGACAACCCTGATGAAACTCATTACCGGAGAGCAGAGCCCGACGCAGGGAAGTGTAGAAAAGCCCTCGTCCGGCATCAAGATAGGATATCTGCCGCAGATTATGGAGCACCACAAGGGGCACAGCGTCATCGAAGAAGTGCTGTCGGTATTCGACTATATCCATAGGCTCGAAGAAGAGGAAAAAGCTGTGACAGAAGAGCTTGCATCAAGGACAGACTACGAGTCGGCCCAATATGCAGCGCTTATCGCCCGCTTGAATTACCTCAATGACGCGCTTGCTTTGGAGAGCGGCGTTTCTCCCCGCGCTCAGGCAGAAAAAGTGCTTGCAGGCCTAGGCTTCAAGGCCGATGAACTTGACAGGAAGACCGAAACCTTCAGCCAGGGGTGGAACATGCGTATCGAACTGGCCAAGATCCTGCTGTCAAAGCCCGATGTGCTGCTCCTGGACGAACCCACCAACCACCTTGACATTGAATCGATTGAGTGGTTCGAAGATTACCTGAAGGCATATAGGGGAGCGGTACTGCTTGTTTCGCACGACAGGAAGTTCCTGGACAATGTCACCACACGCACGGTGGAGATAATGCTCGGGCATATACATGATTATAAGGTTCCGTACAGCCAGTACGTCGCTTTAAGGGCCGAGCGGATCGCCCAGCAAACGGCGGCGTACGAAAATCAGCAGAAGATGATTGAAAAGACAGAGGACTTTATCAACCGCTTCCGCTACAAACCCACAAAGAGCAATCAGGTCCAGTCACGCATCAAAGCACTTGAGAAACTGGACAGGATACAGATAGACGAAAGCGACAACAGCGAGTTCAGCCTCAGGTTTCCACCCGCACAGCGTTCGGGAGACGTGGTGTTCAAAGGCTCTGATCTCACCGTAGGATACCCGCAGAAAACGGTCTTCAGCCACGCCCAGATAGAGATTAAAAGGGGCGAGAAGGTGGCTTTGGTAGGCCGAAACGGCGAAGGCAAAACCACTCTTATGCGAGTTATCATGGGAGAGCTGGAGCCCTTGGGCGGTGAAGCCAAGGTCGGGCATAATGTGAAGATAGGCTATTATGCCCAGAATCAGGAAGACGTCCTGGACCCTAAAGAAACCGTGCTGGGCACTCTGGACAGGATAGCGGTGGGGGAAATAAGGACCAGGCTCCGTGACCTGCTTGGAGCCTTCCTTTTCAAAGGGGAGGATATCGATAAGAAAGTATCAGTTCTCAGCGGCGGTGAACGGGCACGCCTCGGAATGGCCTGCCTGATGCTGTCTCCCTACAACGTACTTGCATTGGACGAACCCACAAACCACATGGACATCCGGTCAAAAGATGTTCTGAAACAGGCGCTTAAGTCTTTCGATGGCACGCTTGTTGTCGTATCTCACGACCGTGACTTCCTTGACGGACTGGTTGACAAGCTGTACGAATTCAGAGACGGCAAGGTGACAGAGCATCTTGGCGGAGTTCAGGACTTCCTGCAAAAGAGAAAACTGGAAAGTCTGCAAGAGCTGGAAAGAAAGAATTCGGCCGCAGTTGCTTCGCCCAAAGAGAGTGAGCAGAAGCTTGAATCGCAACGTAAGTTTCAGCAGCAGAAGTTTATATCAAAAGAACAGCGAAAGCTGCGCAATAGGATAGACTATCTGGAAAAAGAAATCGGCAAACGGGAGCAGAGGATGGGAGAAATTGAAAAAATCCTTGCAAATCCCACAAATAATGCCGATATTTTGGAGCTCACACGCGAATACCTGGAGCAAAAAATGGCACTGGAGCCCCTCACAGACGAATGGACCAGTCTGATGGAAGAATTGGAATAAAAAAAAATTGAGATATGAAGGCATTAATCAACAGAGTGTTATCGATTGTTATTTGCACAATCGCTTTTGCTTTTGCGGCAAACGCTCAACAGTACACCACCCAATTGGAAGAAAAAGTTCTCCCGGTGGGGGAGTTCACCTCGGTATCAGTCTCAAACGACTTTGAAGTTACTCTGGCCAAAGGTGCTTACAACACAAAAGTAACTGTAGATAAAGTGCTTTCGCCTTACGTCCAGGTATATGTAAGGTCCAAAACGCTGTACATAACCTACGACGAAAAGTCAGTTCCAAAGGACATCCGCAAAATGTTCAAAGGCCGCAACGCTCCGCAGCCTCATTTCCGCGCAACTGTGTACATGCCTCAGATTGGAGGCATAATCCTTTCGGACAATGCAACTCTCCTCGCAAGCGACGAATTCGCAGGCGACCAAGTGGAAATAAACCTGGCCGACAAGTCCCAGCTTAAGGGCCTGACGCTCATTGCCTCGTCTATTCTCATCAATACCAAAAAGAACACTCAGGCCTCTGTCAATTTCAAGGCCGACAACAAGATAGAAATAATCACCGACGGCAACTCAAATCTGACAGCCATGACAGAATGCAACGAATTGGTAGTATCGGCAGCCGGCAATTCCAACGTTTCCGTCAATGGCTTCTGCAGCTCGACAACCCTCAGCGGCTCAGGCTCCCCTCAGATGTCAATTTCCCAGAAAGCACAAAAAGCATCACTTCAGCTTGGCGGCTCTACCGAATTGATTCTCACAGGAGAAGCAGAAACTCTTTATCTAAAGTCAGAAAAAAGCGCAAAGCTTAACGCCAATGGTTTCGACGCTAAAACCCTGGAAGCAGACATGAGCGGCTCCTCAAAGGCGGAAGTCAATGTATCAGAGCTTCTTGACGCCACCCTGGTAGGCGGCAGCGCCCTCTATTATACCGGTACGCCCGTGTTTAAAATCGGCAAGGTGTTCAAATCCACTCTGGCTCCTCTTGGCGCAACAGGAAAATGATTTTCGACTCCCATGTAGATACGCCGTCCCAGCTCCTCAGGCTTAGGGACATAGGCATTGACAACACATACGCCCAGTTGGACCTGCCAAAGATGAAGGCGGGGGACTATTCAGGTGCCTTCTTTGCCTTATACACGCCTCCCCAGATGGCTCCGGATGCGGCCACGCGCTATGCTTTGGAAATGCTTTCTGCAGTATATGACGCAGCAGAAAGCAATTCGGACTATGCAGCCATTACTTTCACTCCGGACGAAGCGGCCGCCAACAGCAAAAAGGGACTGATGTCTCTTTTCATCGGCATGGAAAACGGCTCTCCCATACAGGAATCGCTTTCTCTGCTGAAAACCTTTTACAGGCTGGGGGTTAGCTATGTCACACTTACCCACAATGCCGACAATGCGATTGCAGACAGCGCCGCCCAAGGCACAAGATGGAACGGCCTGAGCCCGTTCGGACGCTCGCTTGTGAAAGAAATGAACAAGCTGGGAATGATGATCGACCTGTCGCACGCCTCGGACAAGGCATTCTGGGACTGCATCGAGCTTTCCAGCGCGCCCGTCATTGCCACGCATTCATGCTGCAGGGCACTCTGTTCGCACCGTCGCAATCTGACCGACGACATGCTCCGCGCCCTGGGCGAGAAGGACGGATATGTCGGCATTAACATCTACCCGCCTTTCCTCTCCGACGATTTTGCCAGCAGCCCCGAAGACGCAGCCCTCATGGACGCGGCCGATCTTGCCGAAACGGCTTTCATAGCCAATCCCTCCGATCCTGCTGCCATTGAAAATTGGCACAAGATGCAGGACCGCCTGAAGGAGTTGAACCGCCCCGGAGTAAAAGAAATCGTAGATCATATAGACCACGCAGTTTCCTTAGCCGGCATTGATCATGTTGGAATAGGCTCCGACTTTGACGGCATCCTTGTCCCTCCTGCAGGGGTTGAAAACGCCTCTGAAATAGGGCGTGTTTTTGACGAAATGCTAAGGCGCGGTTATTCCCAAGAGGCTGTTAATAAGGTCGCCGGAGGGAATTTGATGGCAGTTTACGAAAGAATCATAAACTGCTCAGAATTAGACAGTTAGTGAAATTTAGCGATTTAGAAACAAAAATGTTACTATATTAAACAATTTTGTTTCATCTGTTGAAAATCATCACTATAGTTCTTTTTCGAGAACAATCCTCAAAAAGTCCAGTGCAGAGGCTGCAAAACGCTCGATATTGCGTTTTCTGTCATTTTTGTAACAGCGACTGACGGTGCTTGTACCGTGAGGTCCGGCGACTCCGATCCATACAGTTCCCACCGGATTTACCCCGTCTCCTGAAGGGCCGGCAAGTCCGGTAGTGGCAACGGCATAATCGCTCCCGGTCAGATTCCTTACACCATCCGCCATCGCCGCGGCGACTTCGCTGCTCACTACGCCGTGCTTCTCAATTACAGAAGAGGGGACCCCAAGCACCTTTTCCTTTACCGCCACAGCGTATGATGTAACGGAGCCCAGAAAATAGGCCGATGAACCGGCAACCGATGTAATCAGATGGGCTATCTCGCCTCCTGTGCAAGACTCCGCGGCCGAAAGCGTCTTGCCGCTCTCTTTGAGAAGGCGGCCAACTTCTGTTTCAAGGTCTGAGTCAGCATCGGCATATACCAAATTGCCCAAAAGCTGTTTTAAAGTAGCGATTTGGAACTCCATCCTTTCTGACGCATCGGCTTTTTCGCCTGAATAGCAGGAAAGGCGCAGCCGGATACCGGTGAGGGGATTAGGAAGATAGGCGAGGTGAATATCTGCAGGCAGAGCATCTTCCCAGGCGGCAATCTTTGCAGAAAGGGCCGATTCCGCTATGCCATAGACCATAATGCTGCGGTGCAGAATCTTGCCCAGGTGCTGATGCGAGCAAATGTCTTCCAGCACGTCGTGGATGGCTCCTACCGCCTCGTGCGGGAGTCCGGGCAGAGCGTAGAGCGTGCCGCCTCCTGGGAGATTGCGAAACACCATAATAGGTGCCGTTCCCAATTGATTGACAATTACTTCTGCCGTGTCCGGGACCATCGCCTGCTGCAGATTCGCCGGCAAAACGTCCAGCCCTCTGTTCTTGAGGATTCTGTGCACCATTTCCAGTTGGCCGGGATGCTCGACACAGCTTTTGCTGCCTGAAAGCTCCATAAGGACGGATTTGGTGATATCGTCCTTCGTGGGGCCTAGGCCTCCGGTTGTGATTACTACTGCATTTCGTGCTGTTTCGGCCTCAAGGGTAGCCTTTATGTCTTCGCGATTATCGCCAATCGAGAGCATTCTGCTCACATGGATGCCCTTTTCTTCAAGGGCGCGGGCCAGGTTTAGAGAGTTGGTGTCCAGCACCTGTCCTATTAGGATTTCGTCGCCGATTGTTACAATACTAGCGCTGGTCATTTCTTATTTTGAGCTTGATTTTCAATTGTTTTCAGAAGCTTGCAGGCTGCTACCGGCTTTAGCTTCGTTTCCACCAGGGGATAGCCCTCCTGAATCATTTCCAGGGCTTCTTCCTGTGTGTCGGCCACTCCTACAAGAGGGAAGCGGCCAAGGGTTATTTCCTTTGCCAAGGAAAGCATGCGTTTTCCGGGAACGAAAGCGCCGTCCACGCCGCTCATCTGGCACGATGAGAGAAGCGAACGCAATTCTTCCTCCGTCAGGCCATGGGAAAGCCTCAGAAAGATTGGAGTATAGCGCTCATAGCAAAGGCGAAGGCTTACTACTTCGTCAATAAGGTGTTGAGTGTCGGCAATATCTGTTGCATCTATGCCGTTGTCGCTGTCCGGTGCCAGTACTATCAGATCCGCGAAATCGTACACCAGGGAGAAGGAACGCTGGATATCGGCCGATAAATTGACCGCAAGGACGCATTTGGAGCGATAATCCTGCAACTGGCCTATCCACTGAAGGATGCCGCCGGAGGGCGGAGAAAGCGTGATAAACGCCGCGTTTGTGCGTTTTGCAGAGGCAAAATGGCGTCCGGCCTCTGAATAGAAGACACCCAGGGGATTGCGGAAGCTGATGCCGGCCACTTCACGTACTAAAAGGCCGCTGTCTTTTCTGAAAAGCCTGAACATTTACTGACGTACGCTATCAAACGCACGCAAATATAGCAAATTATTCCGTAGGATTGAACTCTTGGTAGGTATTGTCGTTGTAGAATACGAGAATTCTTTCCACTCTGCGGCCCGCAGAAGGCGTCCTGGGAGGGAAAAGATCCAGCTGAGAGGCCGATTCTTCCTGCTCAGGCGACGTTTCCTTGTACATTTTGCCTTTCCCGGTCATGAGCCATTCAAGATTCAAAGAGGGGAAGTGAAGCAGCAAACTCTCCAGGAAATCATAGCCTGGCCGATTTCTTCCTGCCAAGATATGCGACACGCTGCCGCGGGCGACGGAGAGAATGTCGGCAAGTTGAGTTTGCGTTATATTTTCGGCCTGCAGAAATTGCAATAATCGGCGATTCATATTTCTAAATTATGTTTTCACAAAAATAAAAATATTATCAGAATAATCCAAATGACTCAGGACTGGGAAAAGGAAGGGGATAGCCGAATAATAGGGGAGTAACTCACCTAAGTATTTATTTAAATAAGATTTATAAATATCTGATTATCTGCAAATAATATATTATAAATAGCCCCAATTTAGCCCCTTGGACAACGCATTTTGGGCCACAATGGCGCATTTGCAAAGTTATATTTCATATAAACATAAATAAACAACTGATTTTTAGCAAATTATAAAACTTGCAAAAATCACCATAAATTATTTTTATACTATTTTAGCAACGTGCTAAAACACCGCCTCGCCGTTCTGAATATACTTTACAAATGTGAAGATATCTCACGGTTTACATATTTCACTTTTGTAAACATGAAGCGTTTACATTTTATTCCTCGTGCGAGATTTCAGAATTCGCGATAAATAGTGTACCTTTGGGCAAAATTTAGAAATTTCATGATACCTGAAATTCATATTGAAGATTACAATTACGGCCTGGACAGCTCCAGAATAGCGAAATATCCGCTAGCAGAGCGTGACGCATCAAAGCTCCTCCATTACAAAAACGGCAAAGTCGGAGAATACATCTTCCGCCAGTTGCCGGATTTGTTGCCCAAAGGTGCATTGATGGTTTTCAACGATACAAAAGTAGTCCCGGCGCGTCTGCATTTCCAAAGGGAGAGCGGTGCAATCATCGAGATCTTTTGTCTCGAACCCGTAAATCCCTGCGAGTATAATCTTGCCTTCGCCGCCACCAAAAGCTGCAGCTGGAAATGCGTTATCGGCAATGCAAAAAAGTGGAAGGAGGACACGCTTCACCTTTATAATCCCGGCAACAACCCTAAGATATCGGCCCTGGGCTTGCATGCCGATCTGGTGAACAGGGAAGGACAGACCGGTATAGTCAGCTTCTCATGGGAAGATAATTCGCCATTCTCCAATGTCCTGGACATTGCCGGCACGGTTCCTATTCCTCCATATCTGAACAGAGAGTCCGAACCAATCGACCTGGAGCGCTACCAGACGCTTTACGCCCACATAAGAGGCTCAGTTGCAGCACCTACGGCCGGACTGCATTTCACCCAGGCGGTCCTCGACAATATACGCAGCAAGGGAATCGACATGGAGACGGTGTGCCTGCACGTCGGCGCCGGAACCTTCCTGCCAGTCAAGAGTTCGCTGGTGTCGGAGCACCCGATGCACCGCGAACCCTTCGTGGTCTCAAAATCCCTGCTGGAGCGCCTCAGAGACAGGAAATCTCCGCTCATCGCTGTCGGCACAACGTCAGTTCGCACCCTGGAATCGCTCTATTACATAGGCGTAAGCTGTATAGAAAGGGGAGAGCCTGCCGATGTGGACCAATGGGCACCCTATACCCGCGAGTACGGCTATTCCACAGAAGAAGCCCTCGGCGCCATTGTCGATTATCTGAACCGCAGCGGCAAAGACAGCCTTGTAGCCGGTACACGCATCATCATCGTTCCCGGCTTCAAATTCCGCATTGTGGATATGCTGGTGACCAATTTCCATCAACCCGAAAGCACTCTTATCCTGCTTGTGTCGGCCTTCGTAAACGGGGACTGGAGAACTATTTACGACTATGCCCTAGGGCATGGTTTCCGCTTCCTAAGCTACGGAGACAGTTCCTTATTGGAAAGAGCATAATTTTTTTGTATTTTTGTAGTATGAACGAAATAGAAAAACAGGACCAGTCGCCCTTCGGTGACATAGCTCCATTCAATGATCAGGAAGCCGACGCCGCCCTTTCACGTGTGGCAAACCATCCCAATGTTCCCTGGATATCAAAGTACATATTCCCGGATCAGCCCTACACTTATCTGAGGGACCTTCTCTGCAACATCCACACGGTGGACCAGTTCCAGCAGGCCGTCATGTCGAAAGCCATACAGTGGGTCATAGACACAACAGTCAAGGACTTCTCCTACGAGGGCATAGAAAAGGTTAAAGCCCTGGGACATAACTATTTAGCAATGTCCAACCACCGGGATATAATCCTGGATCCGGCTTTTACGCAGCTCATACTCCTTTCCAACGGCCTTCCGGCCACTCAAATCTGCGTAGGCGACAATCTGCTCAAAAGCAAAACTATTGAGCTGCTAATCCGTTCAAACAGAATGATTAAGGTAATTCGCGGCATATCGGCAAGGGAGCTGTACCTGTCTTCGCAGCTGCTGTCCAAATACATCCGCGAAACCATTACCAGCGGCGCAGGTTCAGTCTGGATTGCGCAGCGTCAGGGCCGCACAAAAGACGGCACCGATACAACGGAACAAGGCCTTCTGAAAATGCTGGACATGAGCGGGACAGGCGATTTCGTACAAAACTTCAAGGAACTCAGCATCGTTCCCATCAGCATTTCGTACGAATACGAGCCCTGCGACGTGCTCAAAGCCCGTGAAAAACTTATCTCGCGCACCAGAACCTACGTGAAATCGGAAGACGAGGATCTGCAAAGCATCATGGTCGGCATAAAGCAGAACAAAGGCAATGTCCATCTAAATTTCGGCGATCCTCTGAGCGAAGAAGAAATCCGTATAGCGTCAGCCTGCGACAAGAACGACCGCTACCAATCGATCCGCCACGCGATGGACCGCAGGATAATTGCAGGCTACAAACTCTGGAAAACAAATTACATGGCGTACGACAGCGTCAACAAGACAACAAAATACGCAGACCACTACACAAAAGAAGATCAGGAAGAATTCAGATCGTACATAGCCGCACAGCTCATGAAGGTGGAACCGGATCTTGACAGAAGAGATCTTGCCGATATTTTGCTCCACATCTACAGCAATCCCGTACAGAGCAAGGAAATGCTGGAAAATAACGAAATCTAGCATATTGCTATTTTGTTACACAATTTATATTATGTTAAGTTGACAATATGGGAGCATTCCCCTGTCTGCCAATTTAAGAAAAATGACGCGTAAAAAGAAACTTGACCTTCTCCTGGAGAACGTCACAATAGAATCAGTAGCCGCAGAAGGCAAAGCAATAGCCAGGGTCGATGGAATGGTCGTCTTCGTAGATTTTGCCGTACCCGGCGACATCGTGGACATCCAGGTTTACAAAAAGAAAAAGAACTACATGGAAGGCTTTATCAAACGCATGGTACAGCCTTCCGCCGACAGACTTGAACCCTTCTGCGAACATTTCGGCATTTGCGGTGGCTGCCGATGGCAACCGCTTCCCTATTCCATGCAATTGGAAGCCAAACGCAGGCAGGTCGAAGATCAGCTGGTCCGCATAGGCCATCTGGACGTTCCGGAAATCAGGCCCACACTCCCCTCAGAGAAAACCAAATATTACCGTAACAAACTGGAATTCAGCGCTTCCAATAAACGCTGGCTGTTAAAAACCGAGGATCCGGAACTCATAGAACCGGGACTTGGCTTCCATGTGGGCAAGTTCTTCGATAAAGTGCTGGATATTAAGCAGTGCCATCTGCAAAAAGAGCCCTCAAATGCTATTCGCCTGTTTATCAAGAACTTCTGCCTTGAAAACGGCCTGGAATTCTATAATATCCGCGAAAACCGGGGCTTTTTCCGCAACATGTTCATCCGCACAACGGAAGACGGCCAGGTAATGCTAATCCTCTGCTTCGCAAAACCCGACGAAGCCCCCAGAACAGCCCTTCTGGATGCAGTATCGGCCCGTTTCCCGGAGATTACAAGCCTGTATTACGTAATTAACGAGAAGTTAAACGACTCAATATCAGACCAGTCCCCTATCCTATACAAAGGAGCTGACGCCATCTACGAAACAATGGAAGGACTCCGCTTCAAGATTGGTCCCAAGTCTTTCTACCAGACAAATTCGCCTCAGGCTTACCGCCTTTACAGCGTGGCCAGGGAATTCGCCGCACTGCAAGGAACGGAGGTAGTCTATGACCTGTACACCGGCACAGGCACTATCGCCCAGTTCGTAAGCGCAAAAGCCAGTAAAGTGATTGGCATCGAGTACGTTCCGGAAGCAATAGAAGATGCCAAAGTCAATGCCGCCGGCAACGGAATCAGCAACTGCGAATTCTTTGCAGGAGACATGAAAGACGTCCTTAACGAAGACTTCATTAACGAGCACGGAAAACCGGACGTAATCATTCTTGACCCTCCCAGAGCCGGTATTCATCCGGATGTGGCGCAAGTTATCCTGAAGGCCGCCCCGGAAAGAATGGTTTACGTAAGCTGCAACCCCGCTTCGCAAGCCCGGGATCTCAGCATCCTGTGCAGCATGTACGAGATTACAGCCGTCCAGCCCGTGGACATGTTCCCGCACACGATGCACGTAGAAAACGTTGTAGCTCTTAAGAGAAAAGCTTAGTTTACCTTAACTACTACTTGAAGTACCTCCTCCCTGCCGTCCCGGTAGCGGAGGCTTGCTTTTATCACATAATTCCCAGCGTCATTAAGCACCACAGAATCGCCGCTTACAGGCGTATCATCCAGATACCAGCTTACAGATTCAAGCGGTGCAGCGGCTGATTCGTGCAATTTAAGCGGGAAGCTCTCCCCTGCCTTATAATTCAGCTTAGTGGCATCGATGTAATGATAGCCCAAATCGGCAAGTGACTCTGCGTCAGTTTTTTCCGACACTGTAGCCGACAATGCGACATCCATATACAGCCCGGCCCTCTTAACGTACAGCTCCTCCCATTTGGACTTTTCCATGCTGAAAGCGGTATAGAAGCTATTCCCCTTTTTCGCAGGATAAACAGTGCCGATATAGAAGCTGCCGTCCCCAGGCTGAGAAGAGCCATATCCGATATAGATGTCCTTCCCCTCCGGAATCAGCAGATTCGCCCCTGAAATATCCACGGAATTACGGGAATAAGGGCCTTTCCCAAGAGACTCGACCGCTTGTGTTAGCACCCGCTCAGGGCCGAAATCGACCGTCACAAACACCTCTCCTTCAAATGCTTGAGTCAGATAAGGATAGAAAGATATTTCCTTGATTTGCTGCCCGATGTAAGGCGCCAGATCATCTGCGGTAAACCGCACTGCCGCGATGACAGAGGGAACGGAGAAATAGCCCATCTTGGCATGCCGGTCATATTTGGACAGGGAGAAGTCGTTGGCCTGGCCCTCATGCCTCATCTGCACCGGGACGCTTATCATGCGCCTGTCCTCCAATGCAACCTCTACGCTTTGCGGGCGGAAACCGTCGCCGCTTGCGATGAGCGAGTATATTTTGTCGGCAGTTCCCTCGGGGATGTCTAGGCGAAAGAAACCGTCGGCCCCTGAAAGGAAGTTTGCGCCGGGGACGCCGTCCAGTTGCAGGCTTATTCCGCTCAGAGGGCGCCCCTGAGTGTCTTTTACCCGGCCGTTGATATTCCTTCCGGCATCTGTAAGCACGAAAATATGGGCCCCGTCTTCTTCAAGGCCGATATTGCTGACCTGGATGTCCGTATATGCCCCGTCCCAATCGACAGGATCGTAAAAAATCACCTGCCCCAGACCGGGATAAACGATATTCCCGGGCACCATGGAGGCGGAAAAAGAGAGCGCGCTTGCATCCGAAGAAGGGACCGCATAGAAACAAGGATGCCCGGCCGTGGCATTCAGTGCATTCTTCTCGCGCCAGTTGCTCCATAGCCATGCGGCGCTGTCCTCCCCTATCAAGCGGGCCGATTGATCGACATGGTAAATCATGAGGCCCGCGGGCAAAGTGCTGTCCCAGCCGCTTCCGTCGCGATATTCATAAAGGAAGAACTCCCCATCCACCGACGTTGCGCTCATTCCCGCAAAGCCGTTCTGAACGGGGCCGAGGATATTCTCGCCTTCCTTGAGCATGGGGATTTCCCCTTCCCACCACCCAAGGAGGCGACGCTCAAGGGCATTCAGGTATGGCGGCGTATCCCCTCCGCCGTTGTACAAGCCATTGCCCATGAGAGAGAAGGAATAGACTCCCCCGGCATTGCCGCCAATAGCGGCATTGGTATCATAAAAATCAGGCAGGCCAAGGAAATGGCCCATTTCGTGGCAAAGAGGGCCTATCCCGGCGGCATCGGCCCCGGTCTTTCCTCTAAGCTCGGAAACCGCTATGAAATGCCCGGGTATTTTTCCGTCGAAGCTGACCGCGGCTGTTTCGGCCGATGCCCCCCTCCTGAAGTCCCATTCAAGTGACCAAAGGGTGTCGGACATGCCGCCTTCGGCCTGGTCGTAGCCCGCAAAGACAAGTATTACAAGGTCGAGGACGCCGTCGCCGTCGGCATCGTAGGAGGAGAAGTCCACCTCGCAGTCCAATCCGGCGCAGGCTTCCGCAAGCATCAATTCCGGAGCCTGATCCCCTACCCGCACGCCTGCATCCATCATATCCTTTCCGTATGCCGAGACTTTCTTGTCCAATTGCACGGGGCCGAACAAGTCAAACGACAGGACGAACCGGCCGGCTGAATTGTCCCGGAAATAGGCCGATGTCTTGTCCAGACGCTCCCGCACTGCCTCCTGAGGGTTTTCCGTGCTGAAGGTGAGGTCCTTGAATTCGACCAAGATGGCTATGGCGTGGACGCCCCCGGGAGGATTAATCTCCTGAGCCGCAAGCATTTGAAAAGAAACAATGCAGAGCAATATGAAAAACAGCTTCTTCATAGCAATTCTATGACAAAAAAGCAGTTTTCATCTTTTTTCAGCCAGGCCATTCCGCCGCCTGTCTTTATAACTTTGACGCCGTCATAGCGAGCCGTTGCTATTGTAACGCCGCGCCTGGCAAGGCGGTAGGTAAATGAGACGGTATCGCCTTCTTCAAGGCCTTTCGGGAAACCGGAAAGCGAAACTACCGTGAGGGTGGAAGGGTCCAGAAGACGATAGGAAAAGGAATTGCCATAAAACAAGGTGCTGCTTTGCCTTGACAGCTGGAGAATCTGGTCGCCTCCCGGCACGCCGTAAGCTCCCGGGACACGCACACGCGTAAGCGGGTCCTCCTCTACCTCCGGTCCGGGAGGAATTACAGGAGACTCCTTTTCCTTGCATCCTGACGTGGCAAAGACAGCCATCATCAGGCATACAATCCAGCGTATGGAAGCGCCGCTCATGTTAATTTAGGTTTCAGTAGCATACAAATATAGGTAAAATCCATAAGTTTTACTATTTTTGTGCTGGAAAATTAGAAGTGTATGTTGTTAGAGATTGTATTCTTGTTGGTTGGTCTGGCTCTTGTCGTTTTCGGGGCCGATTATCTGGTCGAAGGTTCCTCCTCTGTCGCCCGCCGCTTCGGGCTCAGCGAATTCGTCATCGGCCTCACCATTGTGGGCATGGGAACTTCGGCCCCGGAAATGGTAGTAAGTTTCATAGGCGCAATACAGGGTAATTCCGATATTTCCATCGGCAATGTCGTGGGTTCCAATATTTTCAATACGTTGCTTATACTTGGTCTCACCGCCCTCATACTGCCCATTTCAGTATTGCCTGAAAACAAAAAGCAGGATGTTCCGATGAACATTCTCGTCACTGTTTTATTGATCGTCCTTGGTCTTGAGCACCGCTTCTTCGGAATAGGCGTCGATGGCCTTTCGCGCATTGACGGCGGCATACTCATCGCCCTTTTCGCCGCTTATATGTGGTGGAGCTTCTCCCAAAAGACATCGGCCCCGGAAGATAATGCCGGTAACGCCTCCTCCTCACGGAACATTTGGCTTTCCCTCCTCATGATTCTCGGCGGCCTTGCAGCACTCATAGGAGGCGGACATCTGTTCGTGAATTCAGCGACGTCAATTGCAAAAGACCTTGGCATAAGCGACAAGTTCATCGCCATCACCATCCTTGCCGGCGGCACCTCAATGCCGGAGCTTGCAACCTGCATAGCGGCGGCCGTCAAAAAGAAAGGCCAGCTGGCGCTTGGCAATATCATCGGCTCAAATATTTTCAACATATTGCTTATCCTGGGCGGCAGTGCGCTCATTAACCCGCTGTCCTTCACAGACATAACGGATATAGACTTGGCAGCGTTGATGGTAAGCGCCCTTGCCCTTCTCTCTGCCTGTTTCATCGGGAAGAAAAACCAGATTGACCGTCTGGACGGCTCGCTGTTCCTGCTGTTATTCGCAGCTTACATGTCTTACTTGATCATCAACTTATAAACTATGTTTTTACTTCAAAATATCCCTGCCGTGGAAGTATCGGCCGACTCCCTGGAAGCCAAAAAGGCAATGTTGGCCGAAAAGATAATGAACACCCCGCCCAAAGACTTGCTTGCCGATCTTGGAGAGCAAGCCATACAATTCGGCCTTAAAGTGCTCGCTGCACTTCTCATTTACATCATCGGCGCATGGCTTATCCGCGTTATCCGCAGGGCTGTCCGCAGGGGGTTTGAACGCCGTAAAGCGGAACCGACCCTTGCATCTTTCGTTGACAGTCTGGTTTCCATCAGCCTGTGGGTGGTCCTCATTATAATCACCATCAGCACCCTCGGCATCAACACCACTTCCCTGGCTGCGCTCCTGGCCGCCGGCGGCATGGCTATCGGCATGGCACTAAGCGGTACTGTGCAAAACTTTGCCGGCGGCATTATGCTTCTCATTTTCAAGCCTTTCAAGGTTGGCGATTACATCGAGGCACAAGGCTTCGCAGGAACGGTGACAGAGGTCAATATGGTCAGCACCAAACTGCTCACCGTTGACAACCGCGTAATCATCCTTCCAAACGGCACGCTTTCCAACGGCAATATCAATAATTTTTCCGGCAAGAAGCTGCGCAGGGTAGATATTCCCCTCTCTGTAGCCTACGGCTCGGATGCACAGAAGGTAAAAGAAGCCGTTCTCGAGATCATTTCCCTCGACCCGCTCTTTTTGGACGGAAAAGTCCCCGGTGCGGCCGATCCCGTGGTAGCCTTGACAGACCTTGGAGCAAGCAGCGTAAACTTCACCGTACGCGCCTGGGTGAAGGCTTCCGACTACTGGGCCGCGCGTTTCGCCCTAAACGAAAACATCTACACGCTCCTTCCTTCCAGGTATGGAATTCAGTTCCCCTTCCCTCAAATGGATGTGCATATCAAGCAAGATTAGGTAATTTTACCTATGAATTAGCGTTAATTTATGCATTAACAGACAATTGTTTCAATAAATATTTATTATATTTGTCCGGATAAACAGAAAGTTATACCTATGAAAAAAATTCTAGCCTTTGCAGCAGCGCTGTCACTTTCTATGCTGAGCATAAATTCCTTCGCTCAGGACAAACAAATTTTTAACCACCTTGGAATAGGCATCACCGACGGTCTGGACGGTATAGGTCTGGAACTTGTCACCACTCTTACCCCCTATGTACAGGTCAGAGGCGGCTACTCATTCCTTCCTTTAAACGCCACCCTTAAGCCCAGTCAGTTCTCACAGGACATTCCTACAGTAGAAATCGGCGGCAAAGACAGGGACATCAGCAATATGCCCGTCTCTCTCTCGGTGCTTAAGGGCGGTCGCGGCAAACTCCTTTTCGACATCTTCCCCGGCAAGCACACTCCTTTCCATTTCACCGCCGGCTTGTACATCGGCAGCGGTTCCTTCTTTAATGCCAAGGCCGATATGCGCGAAATTCTGGACAAGGAAGAATGGGCCACTACTGCTATCACTTTCAACGACATCTCCATGTCAACGGACAAAAACGGTTATGCTTATGCAGACATCAAGAGCGCTGTCGTAATGCCGTATCTGGGAATCGGTTTCGGCCATGCCCTAAACGTTGATAATCGCGTAAGCGTTTCCTTCGACATGGGTGTTCTATACACCGGAGGTTTAAAACCCTATACATATAACTATCTTCGCTCAGAAAAAGGTGAAGCCATCCGCATCACCAGCAGGGACCTCGTGGATGAAAACGGCAACCAATTGGATAAAGGAGCAGTCGATATGCTGGGCAAAATCCCTGTCATGCCAATGCTTAAACTCAATGTTTTCTTCCGCATTTTATAACGTAACTTCTAAATTTACAGCGATATGAAAAAGATTCTAGCCCTCTTATCCCTTGGAGCTCTGATTGCACTGCTCAGCGCTTGCTCCGGTAAGACTTCCGTATCCGTAAAGGAAGCCAGCACCGTCAAATCCGCAAAGACTGTCGAATTACCTTCCGCCAAGCCCCTCGATGTAGAAATCGACGGCACTACGTATCATATGAAAAAGACGACATTTACAGAAGACGGCGAAACTCTCATCTACGTAGGAATCGAGGAAGGAACTCCAGAAACTCCTTCACCCGAAGTACCGGAAGAGCCTGAAATCAAGCTCATTGTCAAGCCTTTCACCGCTGATGTCGTCGGCAAAGCTACCGGTTTTGCTTACAACGTCGAGGGCGTTGGCAAATTCGAAATCATCGGCAACACCATTCAGTTCACCCCTGCCGGCTCAAGTTCAAGCATCACTGTAAACGGTGCAACTATTAAAGATATCGTTGCCGGCTCTGATTTAATTGCCAATATGTCAAGAAGCTGGACTGTTTTATCTTCCATCATTTCAGTCAAGGGTGCGGCACTGGGCTCTGCAGGCATCCAAAAGAAAATTGACGGGACCCTGGATTTGCTTGAATTTGCGACTTGGGCAGAAGGCCAGAATAAAGGAATCAGCTTCTCGGTCAAAGACAAGGAGGAATTGTCGGGATACAAAGTCAAAAATATCATTATCACAGGCGACAAGACCTTCGTTATCACTTTCACCGGTAAAGATCCGTTCTACGGCACATGGAATCTCTCCAGTTCCACCTTCAGCTACGATCTTGGCAATTTAGGAAACGCCATCATTAACGGCAAAGCTACCGGCACATTTACCTTCCCTGAAGACAATACCGCTCTCCTGGATGTGAAAGCCACCATCACTGCAGGCGGCACAACATATGAAGGCCGTCTGGAGCTCACCCTCAAGGCCAAATAAGCAGCATAGAAGCCGGATTTTAAGCCGCACCGCCACGTCGCAGGTGCGGCTTTTCTTTTTTTTTGTTCCAAAAGTGTTATCTTTGCATTTGTTACTAAAACCACACTTTATGTCTGTAAGCATTAAGACTGTCCAATCCAAGCGGGACCTCATAGCCTTTGTAAAGTTCCCTGTAAAGCTTTATAAAGATTGCCCATATTATGTCCCCAACTTGTACATGGATGAACTGTCGGCTCTGGATCCCAGCAAGAATCCAATGGGCAAATACTGCATCTCCCGCCTTTTCCTGGCATACAAAGACGGCAAACTGGCCGGACGTATGGCCGCTATAATCAACAATATAGCAAATAAAGACTGGGATCAAAAGGAAGTCCGCTTCGGCTGGGCCGATTTCATCGACGACAAAGAAGTCTCCCGCTCCCTTATGGAGGCCGTAATCGCCTTCGGCAAACAGCATGGCATGAACAAGGTCACAGGCCCCCTCGGCTTCACGGACTTCGACAACGAAGGCTGCGTAGTGGAAGGCTTCGACGACATATCCTCCTTCATGCTCAAGTACAACTATCCCTACTATGGAGAGCACTATGAAGCCCTGGGCCTTGGAAAAGAAAACGACTGGATAGAATACCGCATTTACGTGCCCGAGCAGCTGCCGGAAAAAGTAGGCCGTGCAGCAGCCATCGTCCAGGAACGCTACAACTTGCATGTGCGCAAAATAACCAAGCGCGAGGTGAAAAAAGAGCGCTACGGGCAAAAAATCTTCGACCTGGTGAACCGCACCTACAATGTTCTCTTCGACTTTACGGTACTGCCTCCGGAAGTAATCGACCAGTATATAGATACCTATCTCGGCCTTCTGGACCTCAGATATGTCACGCTTGTGGAAGACAACGACGGCAAGCTGGTCGGGGTTGCAATCACCATGCCTTCCCTTGCGCATGCCGTCCGCAAAGGCAACGGCTACCTCTTCCCTCTGGGATGGTGGCATCTGGTGAAATCGATGTACATAAAGCATGAAGAGGCTGTAGAGCTCATGATAATAGCCGTTGACCCCGAATATCGCAACCGCGGTGTTCACGCCATGCTTTTTGCAGAACTTATCCCGGCACTGATAAAGGGCGGCTTCCGTTATGGAGAATCCAACGGAGAGATGGAAACCAACAACAAAATCCAAAATCTCTGGAACGATTATAAGAAAGAGGTCAAGCGTCGCAGGCGCGTCTTTTCAAAACCCATATAGCAATGAGCGCATCATCCGCAATGCTCCCCCCTCTTCCCGAAAGAATGCGTCCCCGCACACTCGATGAGTACGTGGGACAGCATCATCTTGTAGATCAGGGCTGCGTATTGAGAAAGATGATAGAAAGCGGCAATCTGTCGTCTTTCATACTCTGGGGGCCTCCCGGAGTGGGAAAGACCACACTTGCGCATATTATTGCACAAACACTTGAGCGTGACTTCTTTACCCTAAGCGCAGTAACCGCAGGCGTAAAAGATGTCCGCGAGGTTTTTGAAAAATCCAGAAGCAGCTCACTCTTCAACCGGAAAGGTGCGCCCATCCTTTTCATCGACGAAATCCACAGGTTCAACAAAGCACAGCAGGACGCCCTGCTTGGAGCTGTAGAAAATGGCACAATCGTCCTAATCGGCGCAACAACTGAGAATCCGTCCTTCGAGGTCATCACTCCCCTTCTTTCCCGCTGCCAGGTCTTCGTATTAAAGCCCCTTGAAAAGGCCGATTTGGAAATCCTTCTGAGGCGCGCCCTCCGGGAAGACGTCCTTCTCAAAGACAAAGACATACAGATTAAGGAAAGCGAGGCCCTGATGCGGTACAGCGGCGGCGATGCCCGTAAGCTTCTCAACGTTCTGGAACTTGTAATCGACGCCCAGGCGGGGCAGTCCCCCATCGTTCTGGACAATGCCACCGTCACGGCCTCCATCCAGGAGAACATGGCCATCTACGATAAAGACGGGGAAATGCATTACGACATCATCTCCGCCTTCATCAAGAGTATCAGAGGCTCGGATCCCAATGCCGCAATCTACTATCTTGCAAGGATGATCGACGGCGGAGAAGATCCGCTGTTCATAGCCAGACGCCTGTGCCTCAGCGCCTCGGAAGACGTGGGCCTTGCAAATCCAAACGCCCTGCTTCTGGCCAATGCCTGCTTCGAAGTGGTATCCAAGATAGGCATGCCGGAGGGACGTATCCCTTTGGCGGAAACAACTGTGTATCTGGCATCTTCGCCTAAAAGCAACGCCAGTTACATGGCCCTCGAGAAAGCCCTGGCCGAGGTCAAACAATCAGGCAACCAGCCCGTTCCGCTGCCTATACGCAACGCCCCTACCAAGCTTATGGAAGAACTCGGTTACAGTGACGGCTACAAGTACGCCCACGACTACCCGGGTCATTTCGTAGATATGGAATTCATGCCGGAAAAGCTCAAGGGCACTGTGTTCTACGAACCCGCACAAAATAAGCACGAAGCTGCGCTCCGTGCCTATCTCGAGGCCTGCTGGCCCAAATATTACAAGAAGTAATTACTTATATCCCAGCATCTTAAGCATCGATTCGGCGCTTTGCTCTTCAGCAAAAACCGATGTTATGAGATTGCCGTCCTTGTCCCTGTCCAGCAATATGTGCCTTGGAGATGGCATGAGGCAGTGCTTTATGCCGCCGTATCCGGAAAGCGCTTCCTGATATGCGCCGGTGTGAAAGAAGCCGATATACAGGTTCTCCCTGCGGCTGCGGATTGTGGGAAGGAAGATGGCGTTGGCGTGATAGTCGGCGTTGTAGAAGTCCTGGCTGTCGCAGGTGAGGCCGCCAAGAAAGACACGCTGATACTCGTCGTTCCATTTGTTGATAGGCAGCAGGATAAAGCGCTGGTTGAGGCCCCAGGTGTCGGGCAGGCAGGTCATGAAGGAGTTGTCAATCATGTACCATTTCTCCCTGTCGTTCTGCTGTTTGATATCCAGAATCTTGAAGATGGTGGCACCGCTTTCCCCTACCGTGAAGGAACCGAATTCCGTGAAGATGTCCGGCTCTTCCACGCCCATCGCGTTGCAGGTAACCTTGATTTGGTTGATAATCTCTTCGACCATGTATTCATAGTCGAAATCCTGTGCGAGGGAGGTTTTGTTAGGAAGGCCGCCACCGATATTGAGGCTGTCCAGTTCCGGGCAGATTGCTTTAAGTTCACAGTAAACCTTGACGCATTTTGAAAGCTCGTTCCAATAATATGCGGTATCCCTGATGCCTGTGTTGATGAAGAAATGCAGCATCTTCAGGTGGAAATTAGGATACTTGGCCACCGTGCTCTGGTAGAACTTCAAGATGTCCGAATAGCGGATGCCAAGGCGGGAGGTGTAGAAGTCGAAGTTGGGCTCTTCTTCCGAGGCTATGCGGATGCCCATACTGGTGTCTTATTCTATGTGGTCGTCCAGTTCTTCGAATTCGTTTTTAGTGTCCAGGACGGGGATGATGTTATTCCATCCGCCTTTTCTGAGTTTGGCTATATTCGCAATATACTGCGGACGCTTGAAGCCGTTGCAGATGATATACAGGTCCTCTTTATTGACTGAGCCGTCTTTCTCCAGGGCTTCTATGAGGTCCAGGTCGTAGGCCGATGAGGTCTCCAGATGGATGTCGTTTTTCAGAGCTTCGTGCACTACGAAGGCGAACTGAGAGCTCTTGGTGCAGTAGCTGTAGTGGTATTCGCCTTGATAATCGGCTTTTGCCATGGCTACTTTGAACAGACGCTTGGCACGCTGGATCTGCGATGAAATCTTGGGCAAATAAGTGATTTTAAGGGGCGTACCATACTTGTCGATGATTTCCATCAGGTCGATGTCGTTGAACATCAGGTTGCCGTCAACTACCATGAATTCGTCCTGAGGGAAGTCGAAGGTCTGGTCAATTAGGTCGATGTATTTATTTTTCATCCCTGTTTGAAGTTTTGTCAATCATAAAAACGTGCAAATATAAGTAAAAAGTATTACTTTTGTAAGAATGAATCGGCTCAAATGCATATTTCTTTTATGTGCGGCAGCGCTATCGGCCGCATGCAGCACTACGCGTTCCCTTGCCGACGGGCAGTACCTGCTCCGCAACAACAAGGTCGAAGTGAACGATAAAAGCTTCAGTGCATCAAGCCTGACTTCGTATATCGTCCAAAAGCCCAATTCTTACCTGCTCGGGCTCAATCCGCTGCTTTCCGTCTATAACTGGGGCGGAAAAGGCGAAACGTCCCTTCAGCGTTTTTTCCAAAGCTTCGGCACTGCGCCCGTAGTGTATCAGAGCGCAAGCGTTGACGAAAGCATCGCCAATATCCAGAACCACCTCCGCTATCTGGGCTACTACGGCTCGCAGGTGGAAAGCGAAGTCCAGGTAAAGGGGCGCAAGGT
This sequence comes from Bacteroidales bacterium, assembly GCA_017477465.1. GTDB lineage: Bacteria > Bacteroidota > Bacteroidia > Bacteroidales > UBA932 > Cryptobacteroides. Next base: position 55,976 of record JAFUVU010000032.1, on the reverse strand, counting down.
ATATGTCACTTATTATGTGGCACTTGGCAAGCGATACAAAATCAGCGCAATAGATTACGACATCCCCTCTTACGGCACCCTGAAGGCCGATTTCATGGCCGACGAGCCCAACATCGGCATCCATAAGGGCGATTATCTCTCTGAATCGGCCCTTGAGCAGGAGGCGAACAGATCGGCCCAGTACTTACGCAATCTTGGATATTACGGTTTCACAAAAAGCTATTATGCTTTCGAGGCCGACACCCTTGCAGGAGACAGCCACGCCCGCCTCACCTACTCCATACGGGACTATGCCCTTGGAGATACGCCCGCCGCGGCGCAGGAGCACAAGAAATTCACCCTTGGAGCCGTCAGCATCTCACATCCGCAGAATGTGAAAATACGCCCTGCGGTGCTGGAAAGCCTGAATACACTCCGCCCGGGCCAGCTCTATAACGAAGAGGAAATCAATACCACCTACAGCCGATACAGCAGCGTAAACATGCTATCCGGCGTAAACATCAACATGACCCCGGTAAGCCAGGACAAGGTGGACTGCAACATCTCCCTCCGCAACTCCGGTCTTCAAGGCTTCAAGACCAATCTGGAGGCGTCGGTCAATTCCACCGGTCTGATAGGTATTTCCCCGCAGCTGAGCTATTACCACAAAAACCTCTTCCACGGCGGTGAACTCCTCAATCTGGGTATCAGGGGAAACTTCCAGTTCAAGCCCGGCACTTCCACAAGGGCTACCGACGTCAGCGTAACCACATCCCTTCGCTTTCCTCAGCTGGTAGGCCTGCCGAACCGCTGGTACAGAGGTCCTTACATCCCCAATACGGAAGTCAGCGCCGCCTTCAGCTATCAAAACAGGCCCGAATTCCACCGCACCGTCATTTCAACGGCCTTCACTTATAACGGACGTCTGGCCTCAAAACTTTTCTACCAGTTCACTCCTTTCAGGGTGAACATCGCCCGCGTTTTCGACATAGCCGACGATTTCGTGGACAGCATCGCCGACAACCTGTACATCGTCAACCTCTACTCCAACAACTTTGACATGGGGGTTTCCGGAGCGCTGTACTATACTACGGATGCGTCGGCAATCCCTTCAAGGCCATATCATTACGCCCGCCTAAGCGTGGACGTGTCGGGAAACGTGCTCAGCCTGTTCAACAACCTTATGCCGACTGACGAAGACAACGTCCGCACTATTTGGGAAACCCCCTACGCCCAATATGTCCGCGGCGAACTGCAGCTGGGCAAGACCTTCCGCTTCGGGGCCGCAGACAAGCATGCCCTCGCCCTTCGTTTTCTTGCAGGCGCCTCCTACGCTTACGGAAACTCGTTTACGGCACCTCTGGACAGGCTTTTCTACGCCGGCGGCTCAACCTCGATGCGCGGATGGCAGGCACGGACCCTCGGCCCCGGCAATGAAACTCTGCTAAGCGAACTCTTCCTCATTCCCAGCCAGATAGGCGATATGAAATTGGAAGCCAACGCAGAATACCGCTTCCCTCTTTTCTGGAAACTTGAAGGCGGCCTGTTCGTGGACGCCGGCAACATCTGGGATATCTCCGGTTCTACAGACGATGCCATGTTCAGCTTTAAAAACCTGGGCGAAAGCATCGGCCTTGACTGGGGCCTTGGACTGCGCGTGAATCTGGATTTCATACTGGTGCGCGTTGACGCAGGCATCAGACTGCACGATCCAGGACGCAAAGCCGGAGACCGCTGGGTGCCTCCGGCAGAGTGGTTCAAAGGCAATACTGCAGTTCATTTCGGTGTCGGCTATCCCTTCTGATTTATGACTCTCAGGGCTAACGAAATCAAATTCATCAAGTCCCTGTCGCAGAAAAAGTTCCGCGACAGCAGCGGCCTTTTCGTGGCAGAAGGCGAGAAGATGGTCGCCGAAGCCCTGGCCTCGGACTTCAAAGTCGAAAAGGTGTACAGGAAGGCCGATGTGGGCGAAGGAGCAATGGCCCGCATTTCCGCCCTTTCCTCGCCTTCACCGGCACTTGCGCTGATAAGACGGCCCGATGATCTCCAAAGCGGAGAGTTGCCCTCAAAAGGCCTCTTTCTGGCCCTTGACGGCATCAGGGACCCAGGCAATCTGGGCACAATCCTAAGAATTGCCGATTGGTTCGGCATAGACGCGGTGTTCGCCTCCGAAGATACCGTCGATATCTATAATCCCAAGGTGGTCCAGTCCACAATGGGCGCCATTTTCCGGGTACGCTTCCATTATACGGACATTCCATCGCTCTGCCGCTCAGCCATAAACGCCGGCGGCAAAGTTTACGGGACATTCCTGGACGGGGACAACATCTACAAAAAGGACCTCTCGCAGGGCTCGCAGGCCCCTTCGGTCATCGTTATTGGCAATGAAGCCAACGGCATATCCGAAAAAACGGCCGCCTGCGTAAGCGACCGTCTCTTCATCCCGCCTTATCCGGCCGATGATCCCGGTTCGGAATCCCTTAACGCAGCAGTTGCAACCGCTGTCACCGTGGCGGAATTCCGTAGGCCCAAGTAATCAGGCTATCGGCAGGCAGCAATAATCTTTTTCCTTGACAGAAAGGCTGTAAACCGTTCGCACCAGCTTGATATTCAGGTACTTCAAGGCTTCCGAAGGAATGCGCACAGTCACTTCAGCATCTGGGCCGAAATTAGCCACTACCAGATAGGTGAAGGCTCCGTCACTGCGCAGGAAGGCGAAATGACGGTCCGGATTAAAGTGCGACGAGTCCTGGCAATAATTGAGATCGAAGGTTTTGCCATCGGCAAAGGCAGGCTCATGCGCCAGCGCCAAAGCTTCTTTATAGCGCGCAAACACCTCTTTATCAGGATTTTCCAAGGCAGGGACAGTGCACCAGTCGAAAATCGACGTGCGTCCGTCCAGGCCGCTGAAACCTTCGGCCTGCATGCCTCTCTCCCCTGCTTCCTGCCCCATGTACAGCATGAACGGCGCAGTATTCATAAGAAGGGAAACCGCCAGGGCAGCATATCCGGCCTGGGGGCTGCCGGCAAAAAAGTCCGAGGCCAGGCGCTGCTCGTCATGATTTTCAAGGAAATTCAGCATACGCGGCTGCAAGTCCCCAAGGAACTGCCAGTTCCATGTAACTCCCCTGGCCGATGCTCCTTGGCAGGTAACCGCCCTTAGACAGTCATATAAGCCGGATTTATCATAGAGGAGATCGAAGCCCACCTCATCCGAGTACATGCGGTACTTTTCCTTTTCATAGACTTCGGCAACGAAGACAATATCCGGATATTGGGCCTTGAGAGAGGAAATGAGCCACTGCATAAACTTAGGCGGCACAAGCTCCACCATGTCGCAGCGGAAACCGTCAACTCCCTTGGAAGCCCAGAAGAGGACGATGTCCCGCATCTTGTCCCAGGTAGCTGTGTGGAAATCGCAGTAGTTGAGCTTGACCGTTTCCCACCAGTCGTTTATGCCCGGAGAGGGCGTAAAGCAGTTACCGGAAGCCTTGGCCGGCGTTTCCGTATATCCGTTGCAGGAAGCCGGTAGCTGCAGGCTCTGACCCGGATAATAGAAAAAGTCGTTGTCGGCCGACCAGTGCACGCTCTTGTCGTCCCCTGCTCCCAGCTGCCCTTTATATTCGCGGGCTACGTGATTGGGCACAAAATCGATAAGGACTTTGAAGCCCGCGGCATGGGTCCTCGCCACCAGATCCTCGAACTCCTGCATCCGCTTTTGCGGATTGTCGGCCAGGTAGGGATTTACGTCGTAGTAATCGGTTATGGCATAGGGACTTCCGGCGTCGCCTTTTACAACTTTGTCCGGATTGTCGCCCCAGCGGCTTGCGTGCCTTATGATACCTGTAAACCAAATGCAGTTGACACCGAGCTGCTTCCAATACTGGAAGGACCCGGTGTCCACTGATGAGAATTTACCTTTTCCCCAGAGTCTGGGAAGTACTTGGTAAATAACCGATTTCATTCTACCAGTTCAAGATCTTCTTGAAGTCGTAGGATTCAGGATCGGCTACGTACTTCTTGGCGGCCTCATAGTCGGCCTCAGTGATGAAGTGGCAGATGTGGTTGAAATAGTTCTGGGCAGTACCGCCGTCGATGTTGACGCGACGCGGAGGAATCTTGCCGTCGGCACCTTGGAGGTCTTTGAGATACAGGGGCTTGGCCTCGCCGAAGGAATCGACATAAACCATGCAGCCGGTCTCGCCTTTGCGGAAGAGTTCGTATGCGCCCATTGCAAGCTCGGAGCAATAGGTAAGGTCGAAAGCGATGGGATCCTGGCAGCGGACATCGTAACCGATCTCCACAGGGCGGGTCTTGACTTTCAGGCCGATTTTCTTGAATTCCTTTTCGAGGATGTCGTTGAACAGGACAGCCTTGGAGATTTTGCCAAGCTCGGGGTGGCCGTGCTCGTCGTAGGTCATCGAGACACCTGCGTTCTTGATTTCCTGAGGGTCCAAATCGTGGAAAACGCCTTCCGCGACAACCACGGTGCCATAAGGGATGCCAAGGATGTTGCGCTTGAGAATGGCGGAAAGGGCCAGCTTCACAATCTTGTCAAGGGTGATTTCGGTCTTGTTGAACATCTCGGGGATGATGGTCATGGGGCAATGGGTAGCCTCGCCGATGCCGAGGGCAAGGTGGCCGGCGCTGCGGCCCATGGCGCTGATAATGAGCCAGTTGCCACTTGTGCGGGCATCCTCATAGACAGTGCGTGCAAGGTGTGCGCCTTCATTCTTTGCCGAGTTGAAGCCGAAGGTAGGGGCGTTGTCGGGAAGAGGAAGGTCGTTGTCGATTGTCTTGGGGACGTGGATGTTGTGGATGGGGTATTGCTTGGCTTCCAGGAACTTGGCGATACGGTTTGCGGTGGAGGCGGTGTCGTCACCACCTACTGTTACCAGCAACTTGATATTGTTTTCCTGGAAAAGGCCAAGGTTGAAGTTTTCTTCGAAATCTTTGTCGGTGGGCTTGAAACGGCTCATCTGCAGGTAGCTGCCACCACGGTTGAAATAGGCGTCGGCTTTGAAGAAATCGATTTCTTCGGTGCGAGGGGACTTGCTGAAAAGACCGCTGTAACCGCCATGAAGGCCGATTACCCTATAACCGTTCGAGAGAAATGTCTTGGCAACAGACATGACAACGGTGTTCATGCCCGGAGCCGGGCCGCCACCGCAGAGAATAATGATGGAATCTTTCATGTTATACTTGTGAATAAATGACTAGTTGTCTTTTTTGCCGGTTTTGTTGAAAATCACAAATTCGCTCATTACGAAGTTGAAACTGCCGCTGAAGAACAGGCCGAGGAGGTTGCACAGTACAGGTTCGAAGGACCAGTCCTGCAGCCAGCCGAAATGCAGGAAAATGAAATGGATGCCCTGCATGGCCAACAGCTTTATGAGATAGGCGCCGATTGTTGTTGCATTGTAGCCCGCCAGATGACGGAAAAAAGAGCGTGTGCCCCTGTTGGTGATTCTTTCCTTCCAGACGAAGAAATATGCAATGCAGAAATTTGTAATGGCGGCCACTTCGAAGGATATTGTGGGCGCTATCCAGTAGCTGCCCCAGTAGTTGCCCTTGAAGATGAAGTTGCTCAACACCCAGTGGAGGCCCAAATCCACGACAGTGCCCGCACTGCTGGTGAGGACAAACATCACAAATTTAGACAATAACTCTTTCCAACTACGTTTCATACGAGCCTATCGGGATTTGCAAAGATACGAATATTTTGTTATTGTCCCAAAATTGGATTAAATTAGCGCTCAGAATTGACGTGAGTACCATGAAACCTATCATTGAGGCCGTTGACAGGGAAGCCTTGAAAACGGAACTGAATGTCAATACCCTGCTCCGCACAACCAATCGGGCAGGCAACGAACTGTATGTAGTCGGCCCGGAATCAACGAATGTAATCCGCGAAATAGGCCGACTGAGAGAAATAGCATTCAGAAACGACGGCGGCGGCACCGGCAACCCCCTTGACATCGACAAATTCGACATCGACCCCGCCTACGGCTACAAACAGCTGGTCCTGTGGGATCCCGAGGCCCGGGAAATCATCGGCGGCTACCGTTTCTGCCTATGCGACGATGCTGTCTTTGACAGAAACGGCCAGCCCATCCTGACATCGTCCCACATGTTCGAGTTTTCGCGCAAGTTCATCAAAGACTATCTTCCCAAGACAATGGAACTGGGCAGGTCTTTCGTATCGGTTGAGTACCAGAGCTCCAAGGCCGGTTCCAAGAGCCTGTACGCTTTGGACAATCTTTTCGACGGCATCGGCGCCCTCGGTGTCCTTTACAAAAAGCGCATACGCTATTTCTTTGGAAAAGCCACTATCTATCAGGAGTATCCCGAAGAAGCACGCGAGATGATCATGTACTTTCTCACCAAATACTTCGGCAAGAAAAGGCATCTTCTCCATATCAGAAAAGAGGTGAAAGTCCAGCAGCCGGCCCGCTTTGTACGCCTGTTCAAAGGCCTTGGATTCAAGGATGCCTACCGCGTGCTTAAAGCGGAAGTGCTCAAGCTCGGAGTGTCCATTCCCCCGCTCGTGAACACCTACATGAACCTTTCGCCCAGCATGATATTCTTCGGCACCGGCATAAATGACGAATTCGGCGATGTTTACGACTCCGGCCTGCTCATAGACTTCGAAGACATGTACCCGGAAAAGCGCCAGCGTCATTCCGACAGCTTCGTGGAACTGGGCCGGAGGCATATCCGCAATCTTCTGAGCCGTTTCCAGAAAAAATAATCAGCGCCGGACGGTAATGTGAAAGCAGTTCTGCTTACGTTCGTACTTGATGTAACATACTCCGGGCTCATCGTGCAAGTCCTTGAGAACTTGACTTAGAGTGGCCCTGAGATATTCCGGAGGGACGTCCTCGTAAGGGCGTCCTCTTAGTTCCGGCACCTTATCATAGCGCCAGTAGGAGAGGTCGAAAGTGGTGCCATAGCGATGCGTGGAATTCTCCGAAGCATTGACATTGCGGCGCCGGAGGCGGGCGACATCGGCCTCTGTCCTCAGTACTGAAGTGACGACCAACTTATTAGGGTTCAAACCTTTCGCCGAGAGCGAGTCCTGGAAATTGCGCCCGATTCTGTCCAGCAATTCCTTTGCCGACGGAATCAGATACGGGATGGAGTGCGTCAGGGAATCTATCACGTAGGTGTCGGTGTCTTCAAGCTTTACGAGGCTTGTTTTAAGCTTCTCCGCCGCTTCCCTGTCGGCAACGGGCGGCACGCCGATGGCCTGAGCCACCGCGAGCTGGACATCGTTCATGTCATTGAACTCCCTTGCGAACTTTACATCGTAGATGCGAACCGGATGGTTCTCGATGGGGCCGAGGGCGAGCCAGCGTTTTTCCTGAACGCAGCTGCGCAAAGAGACGACACCCCAGATTATCAGACCAAGAACAGCCAGCGCACCTGCCGACAGAATCCCAAATTGCTGCTTTTTCATAGTGTAAATATACGATTTTTTGTACAAAAACGCTCTATTTTCTGCCATTTAAGACGTTTTATTATCAAGGTACGGGAAATAATTGCTACTTTTGTAGGTTAAACCTAAATCGTATCCCATAATGGACGAAGAAAGAAAACAAGCCCAGAGGATTCAGACATCCATCCTGAATCCATACGAAAAGAAAGTCCTTGTATGGCTGGCTGAAAGAATGCCCGCCTGGGTCAATTCCGATATGCTCACATTCGTGGGCTTCCTCGGGTCACTCATCATGGCCCTCGGTTACGCCCTTTCCAACTTGAACCTCAAGTGGATGTGGCTCTCCTGCTTCGGACTGTTCCTCAACTGGTTCGGAGACTCTCTGGACGGCAGCCTGGCCCGCGTCCGCGGCACCCAGCGCAAAACCTACGGTTTTTTCATCGACCACAATGTCGATGTAATCAACGAAACCATCATGTTCATCGGCGTAGGATGCAGTCCGCTGATCAATATGTCCTTCGCCATGCTGGCTCTGGTGGCTTATTTCATGATCAGCATCTACGTTTACATAGACTGCCACCTGAAAGGTGAAATGCGCCTCACTTACGGCGGTCTTGGACCCACCGAATTCAGGGTAATCCTGCTTCTGATCAACATCTGCTTCATGTATATTCCATGGCTGAGCGAGTGGAAGCGCCCCATCACCCTCTTCAACAACAATTTCATGGTCGGCCTGTTTGACTACTTCGCCGTTGCCATTGCGCTGCTTATTTTCATCTTCTATCTCATCGGCTTCTTCAAAGACGCCAAGTATTACTCCAAGATAGACCCTCTCAAGAAAAAAGAAGAATAAAAAGTCATGCTTGTCCTAAGCGCGGAGCAGGCCGCCGAACTCTCTCCCCTGTTCAAGGGTAAACTGGGCCGTATTCTTTACAAGCTTGCCCTACGAGTAACGGGGATCCGCTATGTAAACCAAATCCACGACGCCGTGGACAAGGCCGGAATTGCCCCCGGGCCCGATTTTGCCAAAGGCATCATCGACCAGATAGGCATAGACTTCCTTATAGGAAATCCGGAGCGCCTTCAATTTCCGGATGGCCCGTTCATCGTGATAGCGAACCACGTTTACGGACATATCGACGGGATTTGCCTCGTGGATGTCATCGGCCATGTGCGCCCACAGGTGAAGGTAATGGTGAATCAGATGCTTATGTACATCCGTGGACTCGCCCCCAACTTCATCTCGGTCAATCCAACGGTAAAGTCCCACGATACCACCAGCACCAGCATCAACGGCGTAAAAAACGCCCTTCTGCAGCTGCGTAACGGCGAGCCGCTTGCAATTTTCCCCTCCGGCGCCGTGGCCGATCTCAAGCCCCGCGAAGGATGGACTATCAGCGAAAGGGATTGGCAGGATGCGGCGATACGCCTTATCCGCAAAGCCCGCGTCCCGATAGTCCCCATCCGCTTTTTCGACAGGAACTCCATGTTCTATTATCTGCTCGGCCTCATCGATTACAGGATACGCTTTGTGCGTCTCTTCCACGAGGTGCACAACAAAAAAGGCAGCGTTCACCGGATGGGAATCGGCCAGGTAATCAGCGTGGAGGAGCAGGACGCGGTCCCGGAAGAGGAATTCAAGTCATTTCTGCGCAAAAGCGTTTACGATATGCCGATGCCGGACCACTTTATTAAAAGATCGGAGTTATGGAAGTAAAGACAGTTCTCCTGACCGGAGGAAGCAGCGGAATCGGCGCTGCAACTGCCCGTATATTGGCATCGGCCGGCATAAAGGTATATGCTGGCAGCCGCAGAGGCACCGTAGAGACGCCATGCGAAGGTGTCATCCCTATAAAGCTGGACGTCAACGACCAAGCCATGACAGAAGCGGCAGTTGCCGATATCGTCGCCCGCGAAGGGCATCTTGACGCCGTCATCTGCAATGCCGGAAACGGCGTTTACGGGCCGATTGAAGGAACGCTTGAGGAAGAGGCCCGTGCGCAGCTGGAAACCACCTTCTTCGGCTCCCTGAAAACTATCGAAGCCTGCCTGCCGACATTCCGTCGCCAAGGCTATGGTCGCATTATAACGGTCACATCGGTAATGGCCATCCTGGAATTGCCTTATCAAGGATTGTACGTTGCGGCCAAATCGGCCCTTCTTAGACTGACCGAGACCCTGTCCATGGAGCTTATGGGTAGCGGCATCGAATGCTGCAGCATTTTGCCAGGGGATGTATCAACCGGATTCACCCAGGCCAGGCATCTGAACAAGGCTGCATTGGACGAGTCTTCGCCCTACAAAGAAAGCATAAAGCGCAACCTGGCAAAGATAGAGCATGACGAGAAGAACGGAATGCGTCCGGAGGTTATCGGCAAGGTCATTCTGAGGCAGCTCAGGCGCAGGCACATGAAAGCGCGCGTCATCCCGCGCCTGGACTACAAATTAGTAGGTTTTGCAGTACGTATATGTCCTGAAAAACTAAAGCTGGCTATCGTCAGGGCTTTGTATTTTTAACAAAAAGCCTTACCTTTGTTGAATGAAGACAAGGTTCTGGCTCATATTCCTGCTTCTTCTGCATGTAATGTCCGCGGCTGCACAAAGCACCCGCGTCAGAGGCATTGTAAAAGATGCGGAAACCGGAGAGCCTCTCCCCTTTGTCGGCGTCTATTTCGACGGAACCACAATCGGCATTTCTACGGATATGGACGGCAAGTTCAGCCTGGAGACAAGGTCGGCGGAAGCTACTGTCCTCACCGCCCAGCTCATAGGATACGAAAGCCTTTCATATCCTGTGCAGAAAGGTTCCTTCTCCGAGATTAATTTCTCCCTAAGGCCGGACCCCAAACAGCTGAATGCGGCGCTTGTCAAGCCAGACAACCGCTATATCCGTTCCATACTTGCCAAGCTTGACAGAAAGCGCGCGGAAAACGATCCGGACAACGCCCCGGACTGGAACTCGCGCCTATATTCCAAGATGGAATTCGACGTCACCAACCTGGAGGAAGTCCTGGATTGGGGACCGCTTAAAAAGAGCGTAGGCTTCGTAAAGCAATATGCCGACACATCGGCCATAACCGGCAAGCCGTATTTTCCTGCCCTGATTTCGGAAAACGTGACCGACGTTTACCACTCGGAGGATCCCCGCTTCAACCGGGAAGTCATGCGCGCAAGCCGCATTTCAGGCCTGGAAGAAGACAACTTCTTCCGGCAGTTCACGGGTGCCTATCTTCTCAAAACCAACTTCTACAAAGGCAGCATCGGCGTTTTTAACCTTGAAATCCCCAACCCGGCGGCATCGGCTTCTCACATTTTCTACAACTACTTCCTTGTTGACAGCCTCAATGTCGAAGGGCGCAAAACATACGTACTCCGCTTCCATCCCAAAAAGCTGGTAACTTCCCCCACCCTGGACGGAGAAATGCAAATAGACGCCGAAGATTTCGGCATCCGCTCTGTGCACGTGTCGCTGTCGCCCAATTCCAACGTCAACTGGATTCGGCACATCAATATAGACGTGACCAACCGCCGCCTGGAAAACGGGCGCTGGTTCTACGGCGAGGAGCGTCTTTTCATCGACTTTTCCATCTCAGTGAGCGACAATTCAAGGATTATCTCCTTCCTCGGGCACAGAAACATATCCTACGACTACCCCAAATTTGAAAAAGTCACAGATCCCGATGTGCTGTCCTCCGATGCAGCCGTCGTGATGCACGATGTCGTTCAGGGAGACGAAGCCTATTGGCAGCAGGCCAGGCCATACGCGCTCAGTGAACGCGAACAGGGCATCTACGACATGGTGGACGATGTAAAGGATACGCCGGTTTATAAATGGACCTACGGAATCATGAGGCCGCTTTTCGGCGGTTATTATGAAGTAAAGCCTTGGGGCGTAGAGTTTGGCAGGGTAGCCCGCGCGATAGTCTTCAACGACGTGGAAGGCCTAAGACTGATGGCCGGCGGCAGGACGATAAAGGAGTTTTCCAAAAAGCTGCGCCTCGGAGGCTATATCGCCTACGGCTTCAAGGACAGGATGCCCAAATGGGAACTGACGGCCGAATATATGTTCAACCGCGAGAAGACCCGAAAGCTCACCGTAAGCTTCAAGAAAGACTTTACGCAGCTGGGCAGCGGCAAGGGCGTATTTACTGCGCAGAATACCATTTCATCGATACTGGCACGCTCGCACGCCAATCGGCAAAGCATGCTCCGCTCCCTGGACATTCTCTATGAGCACGAGTTCTCCCCTTCCGTGAATACAGAGCTTGAGTGGACCAGTTCGCGCCTCTGGGGCAACGACAACGTATATCTGAAAAGGGCCGATGACAGCATGATGGACAGTTTCTCCACTCATGAGCTGCACCTTGGCGTACGCCTCTCAAAAGACGAAAGGGTAAACCGTAACTACTTCAAGAAGACATACTTATTCACTAAATATCCGGTTCTCACACTTAATTTTACCGCAGGCATTCCCGGAATAGAAGCGGACGCCGTCCCTTACATAAAAACCGATGCAAACCTGGTTTGGAAAATTCCTTCCACAGCCATCGGCTTTGCCCGCCTTTATTTGGAAGGAGGTGCCATCTGGGGCAGCGTGCCTTATCCTTTGCTAAAGCTGCATGAAGGAAACCAAACCTTCTTCATGGACCGCACCGCCTTCTCCTGCATGAACTATTACGAGTTCGCATCGGACCGCTGGATCGCTGGTTACTATGAGCACAATTTCAACGGCTTCTTCCTGGGAAAGATTCCCCTGATTAAAAAACTCGATCTCAGAGAAGTCGTTACGGCACGTTTCGCCTGGGGCACAATTTCCCCTGCCAACAGGGAGAATGCGCCTGTGCAGCTTTTGCCGGAGACCAGTGCCCTGGAAAAACCTTATGTGGAACTTGGAGTAGGGCTTTCCAACATTCTGAGAGTCCTTAGAGTGGACTGTTTCTGGCGCGTAACCCACAGACGGCCCGAAAAGAATAAAAACCTCAGTATCAATATAGGAATTGATGTAGAATTCTAAAACTATGAAACCTCTTATTAACGTACGTCCAATCAATGTCGATGGATTTGAAGTAACGCAGCAGGTGATTCCTCACAAGATTGCTGCATACACCTTTGCTTTCCTAATGGAAGGCGAAGTGCTGGTGGAAGTTGATCAGAAGAGCTTCCTGATCACCGCCGGGCAGTTTATCTTAGTCCCGGAGAACAGCACTATACTTATACGCCATTTCAAAGCCTGCAAGGGATTCGACGGCTATTTCTGCCTGGATTTCCTCAAAGACGTTTCATACCCAGTACTTCGTTCGCAGCAGCCCGTACAGCAGAGTTTCTGGTTCGACGACGCAGTTTTTGTAGGAGCTCTGATGAACCGTATGCTCATAGCATGCCAGGACAAGGATAAACAATTCCTGCAAAGCGGTATGGATCTGCTCCTGAGTCAGATTCGCACCAATAACCGCGTAGCTGCAATACCGGAAAAATTCCTGCAGCTGGTATTTGACAGAGAGGCTGTCCCGCTCCCAGTATCAGAATATGCTGCAAAACTGAATGTTACGGCTAACTACTTAAACAAAACCGTTAAGAACCACACCCACCGCACAGCCATTGATTGGATAGAAATAGCCCGCCTGAATCTTGCCAAACAATTGCTTAAAGACCCGGCCGTCCCTATCTCTGAGATAGCAGAAAAGACGGGGCTGGAAGACCAGTCCTACTTCTCCCGCTTTTTCAAAAAGAAGACCGGCATGACTCCGAGCCAGTACCGCAATTTAAAGTAACTTATCCTTTGAAATAACTGTAAGACATCCGTTTTCGACCCTGAAACGGATGTCTTCTCCTTTGTAGGTAATTCCATATTCCCTGCCGGGCTTGTCCTGATAAGCCGGTCTTGGATCCAGGGAAAGGATTCCGGTGAGAATTTCCCTGTCCTCCGGACTTAGGGGAATAGATTCCGGAATGACAACTTCCATCTTGTGCTCAGGTGCTTTTTCGGCAAAAGCGCTGTCGGCATCCGGGTGAGAGTCCGCGTATTTGATATACGGCTTGATATCATAGATTGGGGTGCCGTCCAGAAGGTCGGCCCCTTTTACTATCAGTTCCATATCGTCGATGCGTACTAATTCCACGCATGACAGGCCAAGCGGATTGGGCCTGTACGGGGAACGGGTTGCCCATACGCCGATGGACGTATTACCACCCAGCCTGGGCGGGCGTACTGTAGGCTGCCACTCCCCTTTGGTTTCACGATTCGCCGAAAAGCCCCATATAAGCCACAAGTGACTGAAGCCGTCCAAACCGCGTAGGGCTTCACGGACTCTGAATTCGGGAGTAAATACTATGCGTCCTTCGACTGCTGCAAGCAGACTTTGCCTTGGAATGCCGAATTTTGAGCCGAACGGCCCGTGATAATGGGCCACCGGTTTTAAAATGAGATCCATTTCAGGAAAGAAATTTGCCATGGCAACGACAGTATCGCAGGCCGCTTCCGCAGGGGCAGGGATCGTCCGGGGCTACATGTGGAATTGCAAAGCCAAGAGGGATGGCCTCCTCCCCGATTTCTGCCGCGAAGCCGTCTGTTACAGTCGGTTCCGGCATGTTCCAATGCGGATACTCGTCCTGGGCTTGAGCGGCTTCATCCTGGGCGGGAAGGGTTTTCCATGCTTCCCAATCGGCCTTGCAGAGTCCGGCTTCCGCGGCGCTGCGTCCGCACAGTACCCACTTGGGGACGCTGTCGGCATATTGGCTTACTATCTGGCAGCAGGCAAGCCAGCTTTCGTTGTCCAGATCCGGACTTCTGGGGCTGTCCACGAGAGGCTGGAAGAGGGCGTCGTTCTGCTCGGCTGTGTATTGAGCCTCCATCCAGGTGTCGTGCTCCGCTTTTACCAGATCGTATCCTTCATAGCCCAGGCGGCGGTACATCTGCTCAAGACGCATTCCCTCGGGCGTTTTCATGCCTACGGTAAAGTACGGGGCGCCTGAGCCGGCCTCGTGGGCGTCGGAAATCAGGAAATGCTTGAAACGCTTTTGATTGAGCGATTCCCTGAGGGAGTAAATCTCGTCTATATTCTCGACGCATGGAGAGCAGACGTAGTCTCCATAATTGTCGGTGTAACGGTATAACTTTACCAGCGGACTCTGCTGAAGGATTCTTGTAAGTTCCCGGTAATCCCCATTGTGGGTTTTGTCGTACCAGGACATCATCAGGTCCAAGAACTTGTCCGTCGGTAAAATGCCGTACAGATTCAAATATCCAAGGCCGATACGCTCGAGCTCGAACTGGCCGCTTTTTTCTCCGTTGTGGAGAACCTTTTCGACGTCTTTGGCAACTATGTCGTAAAGCTCACGGCTTATCCAGACTTTGTGGTAGTTTTCGTCCGAGTCGTCGTATTGGATAAGGCCTGTCACTTCCAGAAGGGAGGGATAGTCCGCAAAGTCTTGATATTGAATTTTTTCCGGACCTGCATGCACCAGGTCCTTAAGCAAGCGCACATCCCTTTCCATCAGATGGGACATCCACCTGCGCGGCTCACCGCGCAGGTAGGTGTCTAACTGATCCACCAGCTGGGACTTCCTGAGACGGGGGCTGAGGTTGCTCCCCAGGATATTCCCGAGGTCTTGCAGCTCCATTTTCTGGAAGCCGTCCAGGATGGTATGAAGGGTACGCTCTTTCATTGGGAGTGCAAAGATAGCAAATTAATTCGCATCCTGATACTTGAGGATGGGATTACGGGCTGCCGCAGTCTCATCGGGCCTGGAAATAGGCGTATTGTGCGGCGCGTCGTGAAGCAGCATAGGATCTGCCGCTGCTTCTTCCGCAATCTTTCGCATAACTGCAATGAAGGCGTCGATGGTTTCTTTGCTTTCCGTTTCCGTCGGTTCTATCATAAGCGCCTGATGGAACAGAAGCGGGAAATAAATGGTGGGAGCATGGAAACCGTAGTCCAGCAGGCGTTTGGCTACATCAAGGGTGGTGGCACCCGGGACATCGTCGTGGGCACCGTCGTTTATAAGTCCGTCAAAGACAAACTCATGCTTGCACACGCCTTCGATCGGAAGCTTGTACAAGTCCTTTAAGCTTTCCTTGATATAATTTGCGCTAAGTACCGAATACTGACCTACTTTCTTAAAATTATCCTTACCCAGCATGAGGATGTATGCATAGGCTCTCAGGATAACTCCGAAATTGCCGTGGAAGCCGGATACGCGAATGTCGGGCAGACAATCTTCCAGATGCTTTGCCACACCTACAGGACCTGCACCGGGACCGCCACCTCCGTGTGGAGTGGAGAAAGTCTTGTGAAGGTTAAGGTGCATGATGTCAAAGCCCATGTCGCCGGGACGGACCACACCCATGAGAGGATTCATATTGGCGCCGTCATAATACAGAAGGCCGCCCGCTTCATGAACCAGCTTGGCGATGGTCTTAATCTGCGTTTCGAAGAGGCCCAGGGTGTTGGGATTGGTCATCATTATGCCGGCTACGCTGTCGTCCAGGAGGGGTTTGAGCGCTTCCACGTCTATTCTGCCGTTTTCCAGGGACTTGACTTCCACCACTTCAAGGCCGCAGACAGCTGCCGATGCCGGATTGGTGCCATGCGCGCTGTCCGGAACGATAACCTTGGTGCGCTTGAGGTCTCCCCTGTTCATGTGATACTGGCGCATGATCATCAGGCCGGTAAGCTCACCGTGTGCACCGGCGCAAGGGTCGAAGGTGAAAGCGTACATGCCGGTAATGGCGGCAAGCGCCTTGTTCATTTCCTGATATACTTTCAGGGCGCCTTTGGTGAGACCGGCATGCATCAGAGGATGCAGCCCGTTGAAACCGGGCAGTGCGGCAATCTCTTCATTGATTTTGGGATTGTACTTCATGGTACATGACCCAAGCGGATAGAACCCGGTATCAACGCCGAAGTTCATCTGCGATAGATTGGTATAATGGCGCACCACATCCGGTTCCGACACTTCCGGAAGGCATAGGGCCGATGTTCTTTTTACTTGAAGCGGAAGTTCCGGTGCCGCCGGGAACTGATTCTTAGGCAAGGAATAACCGACTCTTCCTTCTTTCGAAAGTTCGAAAATTAGCTTATCGTAGTATTTCATAGCCTATCCCTCCTTGATGATTTTAACCAGTTCGTCAATCTCGGCCTTTGTGCGCTTTTCCGTTACACAGAAGCTGACGTAGCCTTCTTCTGTGTCAAGGGCGGCAAAGTAACCCGCCTTTTCCAGTTTCTGCTGCATGAGGCCGGGGAATTTCTTGGGCTTCAGGACAAATTCTTTCAGGAAGGGCTTTCCGGGGAAGACTTCCTCGAACTGGCCTGTCTTGACAAGCTCATCGTACAGATAGTGGGCGCCGTCGCTGCTCAGGCGGTTTACTTCGCGCAGGCCTTCGGGGCCCATAAGCGAGAGGTAAATTGTGACCCAGAGGGCCATCAAAGACTCATTTGAGCAGATATTCGAGGTTGCCTTTTCACGCTTGATGTGCTGTTCCCTAGCTTGAAGGGTGAGAACAAAGGCACGACGGCCTTCCTTGTCGGCAGTTTGACCTACTATGCGGCCGGGCATCTTGCGCATATAGTCCTTTTTGACAGCCATGAAGCCTACGTACGGACCGCCATAGCAAAGAGGAAGTCCAAGGGGCTGACCGTCACCCACCGCAATGTCCGCATCCCATTCACCGGGAGTTTTTACTACGGCAAGGGCCGACGGATCGCAGTACTCTATCAAAAGACCCTTTTCGGCATGGATTGCATCGGCAAAGCCGCTGTGGTCTTCCACTATGCCGTAACGGTTGATTGAAGGGACGATAACGCCGGCAACATCATCCTTGGCAAGTTCCGCCTTCAGGCAGTTGGGGCAGGTCTGTCCGTTCATCACGGGCACATAGCCAATCTCAACGCCATGGAATTTGGCATAAGTCTCCACTACTTTGATAACATGAGGCAAAAGGCCCTTGGAGAGCAGTACGCGAGTCTTTTTGCGGGTGCAGGAGATGGACATCTTCATGGCCTCGGCTGCGGCTGTGGGGCCGTCGTAAAGCGAGGCGTTGGAAATGTCCATGCCCGTCAGGGCGCATATCATGCTCTGATATTCAAAGATGTAGCGCAGCGTACCCTGCGAAATCTCGCATTGGTACGGGGTGTAGGCTGTCAGGAACTCTGAGCGCTGAGTAAGGTAAGGAATCACCGAGGGAGTATAGTGATCGTAAGCTCCCTGGCCGACGAATACCTTCAGGTGCGCATTCTGCGAATCCAGGCTGTGCAGCCAGTCGCGCAGTTCCTGTTCTGAGAGGGCATCGGGAAGATGATAAGCTCCCCGGCGCAGGAATTCCGACGGTACATCGCTATACAGGTCGTCAAGGCTTTTCAGCCCTGCTTTTTCCAGCATGCTTTGTACATCGGCCTCTGTGTGAGGGAAATATGGTGCCATTCCTTACTCTCCGATATGAGCTTTATAGCCGGCGGCGTCCATAAGGGCGTCAAGTTCTGCAGCATTGGACATTTCCACTTTGATGATCCAGGAACCGAAGGCGTCCTCGTTCACTTTTTCGGGGGCGTCTTCCAGTTCTGTATTTGCTGCCAGAACTACGCCGGAGACGGGGCTGATGAGTTCTGAAGAAGCTTTTACGCTTTCCAGGGCGCCGAATTCTTCGCCGGCGAGCACATCGTCGCCTTCTTCGGGCATGTCAACGTATGTAATGTCGCCCATTTCTTTCTGTGCGAAATCCGTAACGCCGATATAGGCCACATTTCCTTCTGCTTTTACCCATTCGTGTGACTCGGAATACTTGAGTCCTTCCAAAATCTTTGACATAACGTGTTATTTTTTGTAATTAGTTTGATAAAATCTCTTTTTAACCACCTTCCCGGGGAAGGTTTTCTTGCGGATGCGGATGCTCAGCAGAGTATCGAGGGCTGCAAATTCCTTATCGACAAGGGCAAAGCAGACGCTCTTGTCAAGGGAGATGGAGTGATAGCCGGTAGTTACTATGCCTACTTCCCTGCCGTCCTCAAGCTCCACAGGATATCCGGCGCGCGGAATGGCCTTGTCCTCGATCTCTATGCCGACGAGCTTGCGGGCAATGTTGCCTGCCTTCTGATCAAGCAGGGCTTCCTTGCCGATAAAGTCCTTGTCGTATTTGCAGAACATGCCGAGACCCGCCATGACGGGGCTGATTTCCGGGCTCAATTCGTCGCCGTACAGAGGGAGGCCAGCCTCGAAACGCAGGGTGTCGCGGCAGCCAAGGCCGCAGGGCTCTACACCTGCAGCGAGCAGACGTTTCCAGATTTCAACCGTGTTGTCCGTGGTGGTGTACAGCTCGAAGCCGTCTTCGCCTGTATAACCTGTGCGGCTGAGAATGAGGCGTTTGCCGTTATAGGTCACATCACAGAATGTGTAGAAGCCAAGGGCGGCCGCTTCTTTGAAGCCGAGCACTTCGATGACGGCTTTTTCCGCTTCCGGGCCCTGGACGGCTATCTGCCCCCAATCGGCCGATGCGTTGACCACCTTGCAGTTGAATCCTTTGGCGTGTTCCTCAATCCAGGCAAAGTCTTTGTCGATATTGGCTGCGTTCACCACGAGGAGGAAATGATCGGCCTCGAATTCGCGATATACTAGCAGATCGTCAACTGTGCCGCCGTCAGGATAGCACATCATCCCATATAGGACCTTTCCCGGCCCGAAGCCGCGGATTTCATTTGTAAATATATGATTGACAAAAGCTTCCGCCTCAGGACCTTCTACGAATATCTCTCCCATGTGGGAGACGTCGAACATTCCGGCCTTATGACGGACTGCATTGTGCTCCTGAGTGATGGAACTGTACTGGATAGGCATCATGAAACCCGCGAAGGGGCTCATCTTTGCCTGGAGTGCCAGGTGCTCCTCATAGAGGCAAGTCAGCTTCAGGGCTTCTGTATTCTGCAATTCTGACATAGTTAAGTGTTACTTTAAATGGTTTGATATAAATTTGTATAAATCAATATTCGTTTGCAGGTTAATCGAGTAGTCTTCCGGCAGGGCGCCCTTAGATTCCGTCAATTCCCCGCAGATGTCAATAGCAATCACATCCATGCTGCCAAGAACTCGCTCAACCATAGCTTCCACCTGTGACAGCGAGTAAGCTCCCTGCGACCAGTCCGTCCTTGCCCAATCCCTGTCCATGATATCCTTGTCTATGGACAGATACACTCGCTCTCCCTTCCTGTCGGCCAGCCAAGCCTGCGGAATGTCAGCAGCGCATCCCTCCGGGCCGATTGTAAGGACATCCCTCAGAATGGCGCTGTCTTTTCTGAGCCTTGACACCCAGCCGCCGCAGCTGAGCACATCTCCAAGGGCCGGTTCCTGATCGTCCGGATGATTGTCAAGCAGCAAAAGGTGAAACGGTGCCTTCTCCTCCATTGCCAGCAGATAGCTCATGTAATGATAATCTCCGCTGTCAATCCAACGCACTGCGGGAAGAGGGGCCGGGAGTCTTTCTCCTATTTCCTCAATTGCGGCCGGGTCGCAGTAGCAGTTTGTTCCCTCCACTTCACTTAGGTTCACCTCGCAGAAATCTGTCCCGGGCTGCGCGAGCAACCAGTCAAGAAAGCCCTGCTCCCGGTAAACTCCGGTGAAATTCAAAAGCATCATTTTCATCTCTCAAATATAGTATTTTTTGTGAAGATTGGCAAAACCGAATAAAATTGCCGGTCAAATCGGTAAAACAACTGCACCTTTGACATATCCATTGATTTTCAATTAATGCAACAATATTGTTATTATCTATAACAAAAATGTTATTATCGAAATTCGATAAATTATGCGATTTAAAATAAAGTATGTATCTTTGTACTCAAACTTAACGCTATGCACACAAGTCCGGATTTTCCCATTTCCGCCCCGGTAATGATACTGTGGATTGTCCTCCTGGTAGCATTTGTCGCCGGGTTCATACAGCTCCTTATCCACCTGAACAGGAAAGGAAAGCGTAATGCACTTGGTCTGATCTTCGTCCTGCTGCTTGCAGCCGGAACGGTCATCCACGTGGTTCTGCTGTCCCGCTCAAGCCACACGGTTACGGACGGAAACTGGATACAGCTTGTAATGGTTTCCATGCTCACGGCACTGGAAATGTTCATCGGCAATATTGTAGTATTTGACGATATCATAGCCGCCGTGATTTTCCGGGAGCCGCTATTGCTGATGATATATGTCAGCATCTTCTCGCTCGTGCTCTCATATACCCTGTCGATGGTGCTGCTCATAATGCCGCGCCGCCTCAAAGACAGGACATGGCTCAGCTTCAACCAGTTCAAGGCAAAGCGCAAGCAGAAGAATCACATCTTCCTGGACATCAACCCCAGGTCCAAGGAACTTGCCAAGACTATTCTCGGCAACAAAAGCGCCGAAAACAAAGGCGATGTTATTCTTGTCGATTTTCCCTCAAGCGACAAGCAGCACAAGGAACTTTCTATAGGTGAGCTGTTTACCAATATCTTCGGCAGGCAAAAGAGCCTGTCGCTGGAAGATGAGCTGGGCAGCGACGACTTTGTCCTCCTCAGAGGCCATCTCCCGGAAAATGAAGACAAGGACCTTTGCAGCGCCATCGGCCTTAAGCAGCTGCAAAAGTGGCTTGAGAATCCCGGCACGGCCGTTTACATACTGTCAGCCGACGAAAACGAGAACTTCTCCCTGCTCAAATACCTGGTTTCGGAGCAAAGCGTAAAGGCAAAGGTTTTCTGCTATACCGAACGCGTCAACAGCTATACCTCGCTTATGGCAGCCATGGGCGACCGCGTAAGGCTGCTGAACCCTCCGGAGCTGTCCTTCATGGAACTCAAGCAAAACTCGCCGGAGCTCCATCCCGTCCACTTTGCAAATGTGGCTACGGATGCCTCAGGCAATTCCCTCGGCTATATCAAGTCCCCCGCTTCCGCCATGCTTATCGGCTTTGGGGAAAGCGGCCAGGAAGGTCTGCGCTATCTGTGGGAGTATGGCTCTTTCGTCGGCAAAGACGGCAGCCCCGTCCAAAACACATATTATGTGTACGACCCTAATATAGAGTCGCTTAAAGGTGATTTCCTCAGCCGCACCCCTGCCCTGCGCTACGGTGCCGATATCAACTGGTCAAGCGTAAGCACGGGCTCGTCCCAATTCTGGCTGGAATTCGCAATGATGCTGCCCACTCTCAACTACGTAATTATCTCTACCGGCAAGAGTCATGTGAATGTGGAAATCGCCGTTCGCCTGCTTCAGGAAGCTTCCCGCTATGGAAAAGACCTGTCCAAACTGTGCATACTTGTGCTGACGCCGGATGCCGATAAACACATGCTGGAGACAATCGATTTCTATAACAGGAGCTATTCCCCGGAAGGTTCCAGCGTCATTCACCCCTTCGGCCTGCCGGAGAGAATCTGGAACCTGGATGTCGTAAGCGGCAGGAATCTGAAACCCAAATCCAACCTCCTTAGGAACCTCCTGAATATGGAGACATGGGAGCAGCGCAGCAAGCGCATCCGTGGCAGGGGCGGCAATGTGCTGCTGAATCGGCAGGAACTCCTAAGAAAGCAGGCCGAAGATATCAACCACAGCCTCTTCGCCCATACCCTCCGGCAACTCTGCCCTCCGGAAAAGCAAAAGCTTGTACATTCCATTCCGGACACGTTCGATCCAGATAAGCCTGTCCATTTCGAAGGAAACAGTGCCGATGCCGCACTGATGGAGCATCTTGCCAAAGGAGAACATCTGCACTTTATCACCGCCCTGCAGGCCGCAGGTTATATCGACGGAGGCACTGAGCAAGACGAGCTGAACAAAAAAATCAAGAATCTACGCACCTACGAGCATATCACCGACGAAAAAGACCACCACATATCCTGGCTGGCAGTCAAGGCCGCCATACTTGAGGGAAGTCCCAAAGACATAGATGAAAAAACAAGCAAAGACTGAATTATATGGCCGAATCTAACTTCATAGACTACGTACGCCTTTTCTGCGCCAGCGGGCATGGCGGTTCCGGATCGGCCCACCTGCACAGGGCCAAATATGTACCTAAAGGCGGCCCCGACGGTGGTGACGGCGGCCGTGGCGGCCATATCATCCTTAAAGTCAATCCCCAGCTTTGGACTCTCATCCATCTTAGATACCGCAAAGTAGTAAGGGCCGACAACGGCGGCAACGGCGCAGAAGCCCTTAAGCGCGGAAAAAACGGGGCCGACATCATTCTGGAAGTACCTCAGGGTGTGGTAGTTAAAGATGCGGAGACTGAAGAAGTAATCACCGAACTGGTAGAGAAAGACCAGGAATTCATCCTGTGCCGCGGCGGCAAAGGCGGCTGGGGCAACGACCATTTCAAAAGCGCCACAAACCAGACTCCGCGCTACGCCCAACCCGGCGAAGAAGGCCAGGAAGGCTGGTTCATCCTGGAGCTGAAAGTCCTTGCCGATGTCGGCCTGGTAGGCTTCCCGAATGCCGGAAAGAGCACGCTCCTGGCTGCGATTACATCGGCAAAGCCCAAAATCGCCAATTATGCTTTCACTACGCTCGAGCCGAATCTTGGCATCGTGCGCTATTATGACGACCGTTCCTTCGTAATGGCCGATATTCCGGGCATCATAGAAGGCGCGCACGAAGGCAGGGGCATAGGAATGCGCTTCCTAAGGCACATAGAACGCAATTCCGTCCTCCTTTTCATGGTTGCGGCCGATGAACCGGATATCGCCAAAGGCTACCGCATCCTGCTTAACGAGCTGGAAGAATATAATCCGGAATTGCTGGTGAAAGACCGTGTGCTTGCCATAACCAAGACCGATCTTATAGATGCCAAGCAGAAGTCAAAGATAGAAAAGAAACTGCCCGACGATATTCCGCACGTCTTTATTTCGTCCGTAGCTCAAACAGGGCTGAACGAACTTAAAGAAGAACTCTGGAAAGCCCTGACTAAATGAGCATACTTGAACAGATTCTTCAGCTAGACCAGCATATTACTCTTTGGATTAATAATTTAAGCAGTCCATGGATAGACCCTCTATGGATGTTTCTTTCCAACTCCCGCATCTGGTTTCCCGCCTATGCGACCATCATGGGCATCCTGATTTGGAAGCTTGGTTGGAAAAAAGGTCTAGCCGTTGTACTGTCACTGATTCTATGCGTAGTGATGACTGACCAGCTGTCCGGCATGGTAAAGAGCGGCATGGAACGGCTTCGCCCCTGCTATAACAGCTGGATGGTGGAAAACGGCCTGCGTCTCCCCTACGGCATTGTCGGCCATCTGTTCGGATTCTTCTCCTCCCATGCAAGCAACACTTTCGGGTTTGCACTTTGCTCCTATCTGGGATTCAAACTGAACGACCCGCAGCATAATTACAAGGCATACGGCTGGGGCGTGGCTATTTGGGCGATTCTGGTTACAATAAGCCGCATAATGATAGGCGCCCACTTTGCGGGCGATGTTATTGTCGGTTCAATTTTCGGAAGCGTTATCGGATGCGCAATCGCGTATCTAACGCATTATATTGTGGTTAAAGCGAAGCTATAACCTTTTCCATGCGCACTCCCCTGGAGCCTTTTACCAGAACCGTAGCGCCGATAATCTGATTCTCTTTCAGGTAGGCAGCCAGATCGTCAGAAGTACTGAATGTAGGGATGCCGCTTCCTGCAGCAGCCTTTGCAAACTCTTCTCCCACTAAGAACGCCTCTATACCATTAAGGCGCTCATCCACAATACGCTTGTGCTCTGCGGCGGAGTCGGCTCCAAGTTCGCGCATATCGCCAAGAAGTGCAACTTTCCGCCCATCGCAGCGAGACAGGTTGTCCAGGGCAACTGCCATTGATGACGGATTGGCGTTATACGCATCGATGATAACCGTATTCTTCTCTGTTTTAAGAAGCTGAGAGCGATTATTGGAAGGAACGTATGAACTAACGGCCTTCCACGCATCCTCTCTTCCTACGCCGAAGAACCAGCCCAGTTTGAGCGCCGCCATAACATTTGCAGAGTTGTAAGCGCCTACAAGGGAAGTATCAAGTTCCCCTTCCGCCATCTTCAACCGCAGGAAAGGCCGCTCTGCCGATGACGGCATAATCTCCACACCGTCCATTCCGTAGGGAATCATGGCCAGTCCCCTGTCCCAAAGCATGCCCTGAAGGGTTGCATCATCGGCATTGGCGAAGGCTATGCCGCCATGTTCCTTAAGATAATCATACAGAAGGCCTTTCGCATGCTTTACGCCTTCGAAACTGCCAAAACCTAAAAGGTGGGCCTTTCCTACATTGGTAATAAGCCCATGAGTTGGCTGAGCAACGGCAAGAAGGGGTTTAAGGTCCTCGGGATGGCTGGCGCCCATCTCCACAATCGCTATTTCGATTGCCGGATTAAGCCGGAGCACTGTCAGAGGGACACCGATATCATTGTTCAGATTACCCTCAGTTGCAAGGACTTGATATTTTGAAGACAATACGGCGCGTATCAGCTCCTTAGTGGTGGTTTTTCCATTGGTGCCGGTAAGGCCGATGACAGGAATATCGAACTGTTTTCTATGATAAGCCGCAAGCTCCTGAAGAGTGGCAAGGGTGTCCTTCACCTTCACAAGCCGCGGGTCATCTTCTTCTATGGTATCGTTCACAACGGCACATACAGCACCTGCCTCCAAGGCCTTGAGTGCAAAGGTATTACCGTCAAAATTTTCACCTTTAAGGGCGATGAACATCTGCCCCTGGCGTATTGTGCGAGTATCTGTATTTACTCCTGTACTTTTCAGGAATAACTGATATAAATCCTTAATATCCATGCTATTATTGCTTTCCAGTCGATCCAAAGCCGCCGGCGCCGCGGCTTGTTTCATCCAAGCTTTCAACCTGCTCCCATTCTACCTGTTCGTGCTTTGCTATCACCATTTGCGCAATCCTCTCACCTGGGGCAATCGTGAAGGGGGTGTCGGACAGGTTGACCAGAATAACTTGAAGCTGGCCCCTGTAATCGGCATCTATGGTGCCGGGCGAATTCAAGACCGTAATGCCGTGCTTAAGGGCCAATCCGCTGCGGGGGCGGACCTGCGCCTCGTAACCTTGAGGCAGCGCTATGTACAGCCCTGTGGGGACCAGCGTCCGCTGAAGAGGGTTAAGCACTATAGGCTCCTGGATATCGGCCTTCAGATCCACTCCTGCCGACTGAGGCGTAGCATAGGCAGGGCATGGATATTGCGAGTGGTTGACAATCTTGACTTTCATTTATTTAGGTGCTTTGATATACAGTACTGCTGCAATTATGGCATACAGATAGTTGGGCAGCCAAATGGCTATGCTGGCGGGCAAAGTGTCCGTCACTACAAACATTTCGCTGAACTGCATGAAGAGGATATATGAAAAGCCCAATGCAGTGCCGGCCGCAAGGTTCCATCCCATGCCTCCGCGCTTTTTCTTAGTGGAAAGAGCAAAGCCGATAATGGTCAGGATGAAGGCCGAGAACGGGAGCGAAAAGCGGTTGTTCTTTTCTATTAGCGCCTGATTGACCGACGCGTCGCCCCTCATGATCTGCGTTTCTATCAATTGGTCCAGCTCTTTCTGATTCAGACGCTGGATGGTGTAGCGATTCAGGAAGAAATCGTCCCTTGTCAGGCTTAGCACTGTGTCCATCTGTCGGCCCGAACGGATATGGTCGCGCAGGCCTTCATCATAATCCCTGATGAAGTAATTGCGCAGCTTCCATTTGCCGCTCAAGGTGTCATACTGGGCCGATTCCGCCGTTATCTTAGAGCGCAGACGCCCGCCGGAGAGGTCTTCCAGAGTGAAATTGTAGGCCGTATTATTATAGGCGCTGAAGCTTTCCAGATATACGAAATGGTCGTTTTCCAGTTTATAGTGCATATCGTGCCCTATTCGGACTTTTGTACGCGGGATGTACTTCTGCTCAAAATCCACCCTGGTTCCGTTGGCGTGCGGAATCACCCACATGCCAAGCCCGAGAGACAACAGGGCAATGAGGGCCGCAGAAACCAGATAAGGGACAGCGAGCCTGTGGAAACTTATGCCGCTTGAAAGGATTGCTATCACCTCTGAGTCCTGCGTCATCTTCGACGTGAAGAAAATTACCGTAAGGAACACGAACATAGGCGAATACATGTTCATGAAATACGGTATGAAGTTAAGGTAGTAGTCAAAGACTATCTCGTGCAGGGGGGCTTCCTTTCTTACGAAGTCTTCGATTTTCTCACTTACGTCGAAGATAATGATAATCACGGCAAGCAAGAGTATGGACATGAAGAATGTCACCATAAACTTGCGTATGATGTACCAATCCAGTTTCTGCAATCCTTTTATCTTCATAGACGCTGCATAAGTTTGGGGACGGTTGCGTTTTTCCAGGCAAGGAAATCGCCGGCTACGATATGCTCCCGCGCCGTACGTACAAGATCCAGGTAGAAGGCAAGGTTATGCTCCGACGCCACCATTGCCGCAAACATCTCTTTTGCTATGAACAGGTGGTGAATATACGCCTTTGTATAATAACTGTCAACGAAGGAACTTCCGGAGGGGTCCAGCGGGGAAAAATCGTCGGTCCATTTGGAATTGCGCATATTCATTATTCCGTTCCACGTGAAGAGCATGCCGTTGCGGCCGTTGCGTGTGGGCATTACGCAGTCGAACATGTCTATGCCACGGGCGATGCCTTCCAGAATATTGGCCGGAGTGCCCACACCCATGAGATAGCGGGGTTTATCCTGCGGCAGCAGAGGGCATGTGACCTCCAGCATTTCATACATCTTCTCCGTAGGTTCACCGACGGCAAGCCCGCCTACTGCATAACCGCCGCGGTTATCGTTGTCAAGCGTAAGGGCATGTTCCACTGCCCGGCGGCGAAGATCCGGATAAACGCAGCCCTGAATGATGGGGAACATCACCTGCTGATAGCCGTAGAGGGGCTCCGTCTCGTCGAAGTGGCGGGCGAAACGCTCCAGCCAACCCTGAGTGAGCTTGAGGGACTTTGTCGCATACCGGACATCGGCATCTCCCGGGCAGCATTCGTCCAGGGCCATTACTATATCGGCGCCGATTATACGCTGGGTATCGACGTTGTTTTCCGGCGTGAAGGTGTGCCTGCTGCCGTCGATGTGCGAGGCGAAACGGCAGCCTTCCTCCGTCAGTTTGCGGATAGGAGCAAGCGAAAACACCTGAAAACCGCCGCTGTCGGTGAGGATCGGGCGGTCCCAATGCTCGAAACGGTGCAGACCGCCGGCTTTACGCAGGGTATCAAGCCCCGGGCGAAGATACAGATGATAGGTATTGCCGAGGATGATTTCTGCACGGATGTCCGCTTGTAAATCCCTGTGATAGACGCCTTTAACCGAGCCTACCGTACCCACCGGCATGAAGATAGGGGTATGGATTTCCCCATGGTCGGTCGATATTACGCCGGCACGGGCGGAGGAGGCGGAATCTTGGGCTATGCGGACAAACTTGAACATCGTTTTTCTTTTGGAATACAAAAATACGGAAAATTTTGTACATTTGTATTCGCACGAAAGTAATAACACCCGATACTATGCAAATCAAAATCAAACCCGTCACCCTCAAACTCATTGTGATGAACTTCCTCGAGTTTGCAGTTTGGGGTGCCTACCTCACGTCCCTGGGGCGTTACCTCGGCAACATCGGCCTTGGTTCACAGATCAAATGGTTCTTTGCCATGCAGGGCATCGTTTCCATCTTCATGCCCACCCTCATGGGCATCGTGGCCGACAAGAAAATGGAAGCCCAGAAAGTGCTCTCGCTGTGCCACGGCCTTGCAGGACTGTTCATGGCCGGAGCGGGATTCTATTGCATGAGCGCCGGCAGCGCAGTGCAATTTGCCCCTCTTTTCATCCTCTACAGCCTTAGCGTCGCTTTCTTCATGCCCACCATCGCTCTCGTCAACTCCGTGGCTTACAACGCCCTCGCCAAGGAAGGCATGGATCCCGTGAAAGATTTCCCGCCCATCCGCGTATTCGGCACCGTGGGTTTCATCTGCAGCATGCTGCTCACCAACTTCCTCCACATCGGCGGCGTTGCAATGCAGGACAGCTATACCCAGCTGATTTCTTCCGGCATCCTTTCGCTCGTCCTCTGCGGCTACGCCCTCACAATGCCTGCCTGCCCCGTTGACAAGACAAAGAAAGACGAAACGATAGCCGAAGCCTTCGGCCTCAAGGCCTTCACCCTGTTCAAGGACCCGCAGTTCGCCATCTTCTTCATCTTCAGCATGCTGCTGGGCGCTTCCCTGCAAATCACCAACGGCTATGCCAATACATTCCTTGGCTCCTTCGCTGCGGATCCCAACCTTGCCGACACATTCGCCGTCAAGAATTCCAATGCCCTGATTGCCATCTCGCAAGCTTCCGAGACCCTGTGCATCCTCCTTATCCCCTTCTTCATGAAGCGTTTCGGCATCAAGAAAGTGATGCTTATCTCCATGTTCGCCTGGGTGTTCCGCTTCGGCCTGTTCGGACTGGGCAATCCCGCCATGCCCGGCGTGCTGCTGTTTGTCCTGAGCTGCATCGTTTACGGTATGGCCTTCGATTTCTTCAACATCTCCGGTTCCCTGTACGTCGAGCAGAACGCCGCGGTGGATATCCGCTCCAGCGCCCAGGGCCTGTTCATGATGATGACCAACGGCTTCGGCGCCACCATCGGCACTCTTGCGGCAGGAGCAGTGGTGGATGCGTGCGATGTATTCAACACGCCCGCCAACTGGCCTAAAGCCTGGTACATCTTCGCCGGATATGCCTTCGTGGTTGCTATCCTGTTCTGGATTTTGTTCAAAGATCCCCAGAAGAAAACGGCAGCTTAGAGACCGGACGCATTTTTTCTCCCATTACCCCTCCCCCCAGAAAAGAGATTCTCTTGATGCGGGAAGGGGTTAATTCGTATTGTACGTCAAAGCAGGTATAGACGCTCCGGATTCCCTCTTTGCGGAAAGAGGTTACGTAGATAGGGTCGAAGCCAAGATGGATCAGGGTCGGCAGATCCATGGTACGGATTCCCATATTCATGAGCTTGACAAGTATGCAGCGGTTTGAGTCCAGGATGTGAAGGATACGGCCTACCGGCAGTGACCTGTTAGGGTACGCGCGCTCGTTGTGGTACCTGTTCTTGCAATGCAGGCAACAGAATTTCTTTCCCTGCCGGCCGAAGTATATCGGCGCACCGCACTGTAAGCAGTGAACCGGCTTGCTTTTATGGGTATCTGAATCGTACGGCATAGTGCAGCTGTTTTTCTGCAAAAATGTCATTAGGAGCCTGAAAATCCAAGCATCGGTCAAAACATTTTTCACTTTTTTTCTGTTTTGCCCGAACCACACGGAACACGCATCCGTCAAAAGATTTGACGGGTGCGTATTTTTTTGTAGAAAACTTACTGCAAAACAGATAAAATGCATTCAAAACATATAAAAATGCACCCTCGGCGCCCTCCAGGCCGAGGTTTTTCTTTCCGGCCGCTTTTACTTTGCAGTCGGTTCCCGGCGGGAGTGCGCACCGCCCGGCCGGACCGAAAGATAAACCTAAAACGCCAAAACCATGGAATTTTTAAATCGAATAGAACTGAGAGGAGTCGTCGGCAGGGCCGATGTCAACTCCTACAATGGCTCCCTGGTATGCAACTTCTCCGTAGTCACCGAAAACAGCGCGGTTGACAAAGAAGGCAACTCGACAGTTGAATCCACCTGGTTCAATGTAACCGCATGGGAGGGACAGCCCGGCATTCCGGACCTTTACAGCATCCAAAAAGGCGGCTGGATCCGCGTAGTGGGCCGATTGCGCCAAAGAAAATACGTAACGCAGGACGGAGAAGAACGCATGAGCCTGGATGTCCTGGCCCGTCTGGTCGAACTTATCCCCCGCGAAGATTTATCCTCTCTTTCCCCTCAACGCGACTGGTAAAATGAAAGCTTTGATTCTTCCCCTCCTTCTTGCACTCTGCCTGCCGATGAACGCCCAGCGCTACAGCGTGGGGACGAACGCCGTCGACTGGCTCAGCCTGGGCACTCTCAATGCAGAAGCTTCGGTGGCGGTGTCTCAGCATTATTCGGTCCATGTAGGCGCCGAGCTGAATCCCTGGACTTTCAGGGCCGGAGACCAGCAGAAACAGCTGCAGATGAGGCAGAACAGTTACTGGGGCGGCCTTCGCTGGTGGCCATGGCATGTATATTCAGGCTGGTGGGCCGGAGCTGACCTTCGCTATACGGTGTACAACGGCGGAGGCATCATCAAGCGGGAAACGGAAGAAGGCGACGCATACGGGGCGGGCCTGTATGGCGGCTACTCCATTATGATCACCGATCTTTGGAACCTGGATTTAGGCATAGGCGTTTGGGGTGGTTGGAAGGAGTACACCATATACGCCTGCCCCCTTTGCGGCGTCACTCTGGACAGCGGCGGAAAACCTTTCTGGATTCCCGACGCCAGAATAGCTATCCAATTCATTTTCTAGACCTTTCATGCGAACTGCCTTTCATAAAACAAAGCTCATCCTCACCCTGTTTCTCATGGTGATCGCCTGCTCCGCACCGACAAAGCTCAGCCAGATAAGAAAGAAGGAGATGAAAGCCACGCTGGCCCTCTCCCGGAACGAAATCCTGGAGGAGCGCAAGACCATAAGGACCGGCAGGCGCGACACCTTGACAGTCAGGGACGAGGATGGGAACAAGGTCCTCATCATGAAAGCCGTAAAGGATGAAGCCACAGGCGAAATGGTAGCGACTGATATAATAGACGCGGCCGTCATCACGGCCAGGTTCAGGAATGTGGCAGAAAGAAACGGCAAGGTTGACATCCGCTTTGAGATTGTGGTTCCGTCCTCGCTGCAGGACAGCCGCTGGCAGCTCCGCTTTCATCCAGACATGTTCGTGCTGGAAGATTCGCTCCGCCTGGAAAGCATCATCATAACAGGCGCCGGCTACAGGAAAGCCCAACTGCGAGGTTATGAGCTGTACGACAGGTATTTACGCTCAATCATAACGGACAGTACGCGTTTTGTCGACTGGAGGAACCTGCATATCTGGATAGCACGGAACATGCCCGAACTCTACCGCTTCCGCAACGACTCGTCAATGGTCGCCCAGGAGGAATTCCACTCCATGTTCGGCCCCACTGAAGCCGAGGCGATAAAGCACTATACGCTGTTTGCCCTCAAAAGGCGGCACGAGCGCAAATGGAGAGAGCGCGGGCAGGTTTTTGCCAAATACGTAAAAGCCCCCATCACCACAAATGGAGTGAGGCTGGACACCGTGCTCAGAAATGCCGACGGAGACTTCGTTTACCAATACGTACAAAGCCTTCAGACCATGCCGAAGCTGAGAAAGGTGGATGTAGTCCTTTCAGGCGAAATCTACGAGCAGGACCGCCTTCTCTACTCCATGCCCAGGACCGAGCCCCTCACCTTCTATATCAGCTCGCTATCATCTTTTGCCGATGGCACAGAACGCTATATTTCCCGCATAACGGAGCGACGGGCGTCGGCCAACACAGCCTGCTATGTGGATTTCCGCTCGGGGAAATGGGACATCGACCTTGATCTCGGCCATAACCGGGAAGAAATGGGGCGCATCCGAGGAAATATACTGGAACTACTTGGCAATGAGACATTTGACATTGACTCGATTGTCATAGCGGCATCGGCGTCACCTGAAGGAAGCGTACGGTCCAACGGTGCGCTTGCCACCCAGCGTGCCGCTTCAGTCGCCCGGCACTTCGATTCTTTCATCCGCTCATATCAGGACTCCGTCAGGCGCAACAGTTTTTCTCTGTCCCTGTCAGATGGCAGGGAAAGCATGTCAGAGGTCCCTCAAGGCAGCATCTCTTTCCGTTCCCGCTCAAACGGCGAAAACTGGCCGATGCTATCAGTCCTTGTTGACGAAGACACCCTGCTCTCCCCTGCCGACAAACGCACATACATACGTTATCTCGACATTGAAGATCCCGACATCCGGGAAAAGCAGATGCAGTCGGAGCCATTCTACAGGCACCTCCGCGAACAGCTATATCCGAGGCTCCGGACGGTCAAGTTTGATTTCTTCCTCCACAGGAAAGGCATGATAAAGGATACCATGATGACCACCGAGCCGGACACCGTATATCGGCGAGGAGTCCGATACCTGCGTGAGCGGGAGTACAAGAAGGCGCTGGAAGTGCTTAGGGAATACCGTGACTTCAATACCGCAATCGCATACGTCTCGTTGGATTACAACGCATCGGCAATGGCCATTCTGAAGGAGCTTCCGCGAACCCCTCAAGTCAATTACATGCTGGCTTTGCTTTACGCAAGGGCCGATGATGACCGGAGCGCCGTACAATGCTATATGCAAGCCTGCAGGGACGATCCTTCGCTGGTGTTCAGAGGCAACCTCGATCCCGAGATATACGTCCTTAAAGAGCGCTACTCGCTTAACAGGGACGATGATACAAATTATTGAACTCAACCCTTTTAATCCATATTTTTTATGAAAAAACAGTTTTTAATCCTGATGGCGGCAGGCCTTTTCGGAGCCCTTGCCTGCAACAAAAGCAACGCCCCTTCCGGCGCCGCTTCCCTCCCTGAAGGCCCAACGGGCCTGGTAAGCCTGCAAATCAGCAGCGATCCGGTAACAAAAGTTGCCGATGCGGCAAAGAAAGATTCACGTATCAACACGGTACAGATTCTGGTATTCAACGAACAGGGAATAAAGGAGACGGACCGATATGAAAAACCGGAAAGCTACAATGATACCGGCACTTACTCCACAAGTTTCACAACGCGTACGGGAAGCAAGACAATTTACGCGATTGTCAATTCTCCGCGTCTTACGGAAACATCCCTGGCCGCATTGGAAAGCCACCTGTCGGATCTCGGCGAAAACACTCCCGAATCAATGGTCATGTCGGGAAAAATCACCCATAGCGTTGCTGAATATGACAAAAACAAGAACTCGGGCGCCGCAGCCGAAGAAATCGGCATCCATGTCAAACGTCTGGTTTCGATGATTCAGCTTGATAAAATATGCGTAAACTTCAAAGGCACCATGCTGGAAAACGGCAGTTTCACCATCCAGGAGATTTATGCCAAAAATGTCGTGGGCAAGTCGCCCATCGGCGTACAGACGGCAGGCGGGCAGCCTATTTCTCTGAGCGATACCGACCTTGCGAACGCCGGATACTGGTATAATAAAATGACGAAAGAAAGCAACCCTCCGGCAGTGACTTACGACACCTTCTCCCAATCCTGCGACACAAACGGGGCTGAAAGCGCCGTCGCGCGCGACCTGTTCGTATATCCTAACAACACCGGCGGAGACAGCGACAGCAACAGCTTCAGTCCGCGCAAAACCCGCCTGGTCATAAAGGCGCATGTCAGGGTAAATGCAGGTGAATTCACTCCGGCGGTGGACGAAGACACCTACTACACCTTCGACCTCCCTGTCCTGCAGGCCAACTACATCTACAAGATAAGCAATATCAATATCAGCATGCTGGGCAAAAAGGACGACAACAGCGATGAAAAAACGCTTGCCGGCCTGATAAAGCCTGTCATCACTGTCGATCCTTGGAATCCGAACGTAGTATCCCTTTCCTACGAAATGTAAACGCGGCGGGAGGGGCGTTTCCCGCTTCTCCCGTCTTTTTCCCATCGGCCATGAAAAGACTTACAGCCATAAGCTTTGCATTGCTGGCCCTGATTTCCTGCAGGAGCATCGTCCTTGAGGACCGGAACGACTGTCCCAGTTTTCTCTTCTTCGATGTTGGAAACAAGGATGACTTCGGCAGCTATGAAAGCGTCTGCGTCGGACTGTTCCGCTATCCGGACGGCGAGCCGATGAGCTCGGACACAACCTCCATGAGTGCGATCTGCGACAAGTCATTCTATCTGGATATCCGCCGCACGGATGCCGTGGAAGGCTTCGGACTGCTTGGATTCAGCTCTTCCCTCAGGCAGGGAGGGACAACTCTGACCGCACCCTTCGGCGAGCAGTTCTGCCCGGTGTTCCGCTTTTCCTACATGGCCCGGGTCGAGCCGGAATCCTTCACCGTCCCGGTACGGTTCACCAAGGAGCACGCAAAGGTAAGCGTGCAGTTTACCGGAATTGAATCTTTCCGCGAAACAGGAGGCCGCTTTCCCTTCGACATTGTCGTAAAAACCAACACTTCCGGCTTTGACGCGCTTACGGGCCAGGCTGTCAAGGGCGCTTTCCAGTACAGGCCCCCGGAGGAAAAACCGGGCCTGTTCCGTTTCAATCTTCCAAGGCTGTCCGACAGGAATCTCACCCTGGAACTGTATGGTCGGCCCGGAATATATCAGCGGGAAGGACATCTTGACACATTTGACTTGTGGGCCGTCCTGGAAGAAAACGGCGGCATAAGCTGGGAAGAAGAAAACCTTCCGGACATCTACATTGAGATTGACTACAGGGAGACCGCTGTTTCGGTCCGCATCGACCCCTGGGACAAGTCCGATATCCAATATGAATTCTGACCTCATGACTATACAGCTTAAGATTAAACTTCTCGCCGGATCGCTTTTAACGATACTTGCCGGCGCGTGCGCAAAGCCCCTTCCTTTCCGGGAGCCCGAAAAAGAGGACCTGGTTCCAGTGCTGTTTTCGGCAGGGTGCAATACCAAAACCGTCCTCCCTGACGCCCAAGGCGAAAGCCGCATAGCCCGATGGACGGTATTCGCCTTCGGGGCTGACGGGTCAAAGGCCTCCGGCTCAAGTTCCCGGGGAGACGGCCTTGTCCTGCACCTTAAGGCCGACATGCCATACAGGATTGCCGCCGTTGCCAATTACCCCGAAAGCGGCCCCGGGACACTGAACCACAATGACATCCGAGGGGCCGGAGAACTGTCCGGGAAAACAGCTCTTCTGTCGGACAATGCGCCCGGGCAGCTGATGATGTATGGGGAAGAAACATTCATCCCCCACTCCAGCGGGCCGGGAGAGCCCGCCGCCGAAAAAACGGTCTCCGTCACCAGGCTGGTCTCAAGGATAGAGGTAAGGAAAATATCAGTAGATTTCTCATCCCGGGCCGACCTTGCGGGAAAAACTCTGCTGCTTAGGGGAATCTTCATCACAAACGCCTATCGCACAAGCTGTTATGGACACGACTACAGCTATGCCGATTTGTCTTCGGACAGAAACGCCTGGTATAACACCATGGGCTGGCACCGGGGAGAGACCGCAATTTCCGAACTTGACATGCTCCTCGGAGACAGCGAACTCGATATTCCGATAGCCGACGGAGGCTCATACACTGAGGAACATGTATTTTACGCCTTTCCCAATCCCATTCCTCCGGGCCTTGACAGCAGGGAAATATTTCCCTGGAGCAGCCGCCGCACCCGATTGGTCATAGCCGGCGAGATTGAAGGCACAATCGGCTATTATACCGTCACCCTGCCGCCCATGGCGCGCAACGTAATTTATTCCGCCGGCGACATACTCATTACGGGCCGCGGGGCGTCGGACCCTGAAGCCATAGACAGCACCGCCGCCCCTGTAATAACATATACGCTGGAAGTCACCAAGTCCGGCGGAACGCCTGCAGTCGGACTTAAAATTGCGGTTGGCGGGAGCCATCAGCTGAAAGCCGTCCTCAGAACTTTTGCCGACGGTATCCTCAGCGACACACGGGACGTTACGGCATCGGCGCTATGGAGCGCAGCATCCTCCCCCGAAGGCAATGCGGCCGTAAGCCTGTCGGGCCTGGTGAGCGGACTGAGGCCCGGGCCGGCCGTAATCAGCGCAGCTTACTCTCCCGAAGGTGGCCCCACCCTCTCCGCCAGTGTCCCGATTTCCGTCATCACCTGGTCGGACGATTGGGAAGATGATCCCGAAATAGAATTGTAAACAATTGATACCCACCATGAAAAAATTGTTTGTTCCAACTCTGTCCGTTTTTTTGGCCATAGCTTGCATCCAGGAGGAAAAGCCCTCCGTCCAAGAACATTCTTCCAGCCCGGGAGAAGCCAGGGTCCGCATTGTCCTTTGCGAGGAAACGCCTGGCACCAAATCCGTGGTTTCATCGGCCGTGGAAAACTTCACCTGCGCTTACCTCTTTGCTTTTGACTCAAATACAAAGACCATTTGCCTGAGCGGAGACGGGGCGCCCGTTTCCCTGTACACGGAGCAGAAAAGTTTCGACTGGCTCCTGCCGTCCGGGCTTGACGCCGACGGCCGGGAGCAGCGGATGGATATCTGGACCGTGGTCAACCCCGACGAAAGCAACGAACTCATCCTCAAGGATTTCCTTGAAAGAACCGACCTTCGGGAAGAGGAGCTGGAAAGCATGCGCTTCCGCTGTGCAGACTCCGACGCCATGCTGAGGATGGAGAGTTTCGGGATGCCCATGTCCGGAACCCTTAGCGACATATACCTCGAAAGCCAAGACGATCCCATTGTCTTCACTCTCAGGCGCCTGTTTGCCAAATATGACTTGAAAATCAACACTTCCCTCTTCGAATCGCAAGGCTGGAGCGTGAAGGCGGCAAGGGTGGAAGCGGGGAAAAGCAATACCGCGGTCCCCTTTTTCCATACCGGAGGCGGCGCCGGATATAAAGCCGCGGCAGAAGACCTGGCTGCCGTAGACTTTGCAACGGCGGAGGACTTGGCCCGCCTTAACACCATGGATGCGGACAGTCAGAGCGTGCAGGCCATCACTCTGTATTTCCTGGAAAACTGCCAGGGCGATGTAAGTTCCGGAGCTTCCAAATGGAACGCCGTCGGGACCCAGCTAGGCTCGAGGGTAGAAGCTTGCTCGTATGTGGAATTCAGCGTAACAGCCTCTAAATCAGGTTACGGAACACGCTCATTCAAATATCGGCTTTACCCCGGACAAAGAGCCGACATGTGTTCCAACTTCGACATCATCAGGAACAGGCACAAAAAGATTAATATTACCCTGGAAGCGCCTACCGACGGCTTCAGCTGGACCGGAGGCGCCGACCTGGCGGTAATGCCGGGAGAAAGCATAAGCATCCCCTTCGAAACCAGTCTGCTTTACAGCCCCGACGAAGCGGAGACAGAACTTGTCTTCCGGTCAATGCGTGAAGATTCCCAAAGTTCGGATCTCGTATTGGAAAGCGTGGATTTCGATGCTTCGCTCAGCAACCTTGACCGCCCCGCAGGTGTGCGCATGACCAATTTTCAATATTTCGGAACCGCAAGTTTCCGCGCTGCTGAAAGCGCCGCCGAAGGC
This sequence comes from Bacteroidales bacterium, assembly GCA_017477465.1. GTDB lineage: Bacteria > Bacteroidota > Bacteroidia > Bacteroidales > UBA932 > Cryptobacteroides. The sequence goes on along the minus strand of JAFUVU010000032.1, from coordinate 18,391 downwards.
CCTGTCCAGGTTTTAGGGAGCGACAAAAGCGGAGACATATCCTCCCCGGCCGATGTCGAAATCACCTTTCCATTTTACAAAGGCTTCCAGCTGGGAAGGCTGGGACTCGAACGGGCGCTCGGCGTTCCGGTGGATACCGGCGACGGGGAATCGGCCTGGATGAAGGCTGTCAGCATGCCGGACAGCAGCGAGAATCCTTATCTTTGGGAGGGCATTGGAAACGTATGGCAGCTCAGTGACGAATTCAGTTCGAAATACGAGGTTGCAATCAGTTTCGTAAGCTCTGCCGGGGACGCATATTCCCCGAATGTGAAGCTGTGGTGGTTCGACAATGGTTCTTATCCCACCAGGTTCTATTATGGAGCATCCTCCGCAGGAACGCCCGGAAGCATTCTTCCCGCGCACTGTATCGTGAAAATACATTGTTTCGACGATCCCCGCCCGGACTTCAGGATTTGGTTCGAATTCGACAACATAATCCCATACGAATACAGTTACGGGCTTTCGAGCAGCTGCACCTCAACTTCATGGACAGGGCAGATAAGCGTGGGTCTCCATGCGAAGTGCACCAGAATCGAACGCGGCTCGCCTTCAGAAGACTACGACCAGCCGTCGGCTTTTTACGACTTGCACCCTGCCTGCCTGCCCATGCTCAAGATAAGCCGGGATTTGCCGGCATGTCCTCAGGGGACATCGGCCACAAGCATTTTAGGCACGCAGGGAGAGCAGATCAACCTTGCCATGGACAGCTCTTTCAATCCGATATACTCCCATAAGATCAGCGGGACGTCAACTGCCACTTTAAGCGGCGGATATTCCTTCCCCGCAGACTTCGACGGCTGGTACCTGAACTTCAACAGCCCGAAAGCCTCCCTCTTTCTGGAAGGGGCTCCCGTCAGGACGGCCGTCTTCGAGGGGACGGAATACTACCTCCTGCCATCGCACTATCTTACAAGTGTTTATGGATCTTACACCGACAGCGCGGTCCAGCTTCCCTACTACCCGGGACTTTTGCTGCGCAAAGGGACGAAAAGCAAATGGGAGGACGTCAGCTATACCCCGGAATCCCCTTACATAGCATTCTCCGGACCTGCCGGCGAGGTGGCCGCCGGCACCTACACCGATTTTCATTACGTCACCAACCAGGACGGGGCCGACTGCGTCTTCACCGTGGAACCGGCCGGATATTTCCATATCAGCTCCACGGATAAGACAAGGCGGGTCATAAGCGTTTACTGCGAAGAAAACACCCCTTCGGGCGAAGTCGCCACGCTCAAAGCGTTCAACACCGCACGCACGGCATCTGATACACATGTATTCAGGACCATAACCGACCATTACAAGCTTAATCTGTATGCGGCATACGACTATAACTGGGCATTCCCTCTTCTGCTTCATTACAAGCGCACAAATACCGATTATTATGCGTTCACGCTCGAAACCGTGAGGGAGTCCACCTCCATCCCGGTATTCACCTACAACGGTGACGCCGCCACAATCCGCACGCCTTCCGGTGCCGAAAGGGAGATAGAGGACGTGGTCGCCTGCATCGAGTGTAGCGTGGCCGGGAAGCCTGGCGTAAAATGTTATCTGTATCCTAAAACAAGCGGCGTCAAGGGACGCTTCTGGTATCATAACGACCTTACATGTTATTATGCCGGAAGCTCTCACCTTCAGGAAAACCCCGCCATCTCGAGGGCGGGGGGCTACTACGGCCGCTTCGTCAGTTTCAGCGTACAGGATTCGGACCTGGGCGCACTGGGCTCTCCCCCATCCTTGGCCTCTTATGATTATTACCCTTTGATTCCCACATCTTTTTCTTTCACCGAAGAATTTGCCGACGCCGTCGGAAGGTACCCCAGGAAGGCGGAATTAATGAAGGCGGCACAGTATGATTATGACTGATCCGGCGGTTTTAGCAGGATTTTTGCTATTTTTGCAGACGCGATGAGAAGAATCCTGTCATACGGCCTCGCTTTACTTGCTGTCCTGTCATGCGGAACAACCCGCCGCAGCGTATCCCAAACCCAGGCTCCGATACAGTTGCCTCTGGAGGATTCAACCGCCATCGCTTTGTCCAGGCAGCGAGCACAGGAAGTTCTGGATTCCATCGACAGAGTAAGAAATGTCGCCGATCAGCCGTCAAAAGAATGGGAAGCTAAGGCACAGGAGAATACTGAAAAGGACATTCCCCTATCCGACCAAGTGATAGCATATGCCCGCACCTTTATCGGCACTCCTTACAAGCTGGGGGCTTCCGGGCCCAAGCAATTCGACTGCTCAAGCTTTACAAGCTATGTGTTCAGGCATTTCGGTTACAAGATAACCGCATTCAGCGGCGCCCAGTTCCGCGAAGGGCGGGAAGTCGAAAACTACTCCGACCTGCAAAAGGGAGACCTGGTTTTCTTCGGCAAGAGGGGCAGCGTGCGCAACATCGGCCACGTCGGCATTATCGTGTCCGTAGATGAGGAGAAAGGGTCCTTCACCTTCATCCACGCTTCGGTGTCCAAAGGAGTTACGGAAGATACGTCCTCTCATCCTTATTTCATGATGCGCTACATGGGCGCACGTCGCATCCTCCCCGACGAATAATCCCGTCATTCCCGGCTTGACCGGGAATCTGCTTGACCGGGAATCTTTTTTTTATTAATTTTGCACCCACGTTCAGACATCGGGGGTGTTTTGGTTTTGACAGCGCCGATGCAGGACGGTAAGCATGTCGGGCGTGGGAGCCTTGCCCGTAAATCTCAGACTCCGAAAAATCAGTTGCCAACAACAACTATGCACTCGCTGCTTAATTAGCCCAAGGCAATTAGCTTAATCCGCGACGCCAAGGCTGCGCCGCCGACGAGTATCCCTCGGCCCTTCCGCCTCTTAAGGGCCCTTCAAGGGGTATCATCCATTTGAGGCTGCTCCGGAGGACGCCTCTAAATCCGGCTAAGACTTAAAGGCTAAGGGAAACTTCGCCCGCCTTCCGGCAGGGTTTCCTCGAAAACCAAAGGATGGATAAGCATGTAGAAAGCCGCCAGGTGCGACGTTTGGACAGCGGTTCGAGTCCGCTCACCTCCACAAAAAACAGCAACAGAAGCAATTCTGCTGCTGTTTTTCTTTTTAGACTATCCAACTTTCAGGTTGGACAGAATCAGAAGGATGAGCGGGATGAATTCGCCGTAATCGGCCAGGGCGGCGCGGAAGGCTGTCATGGCTTTGGAGATTTCGTATCGGACGGTATTTTCGGAGACGCCCAGTTCGGCGGCAATTTCTTTGTGTGTCATGCCGTCGTGCCGGCTTTTGGTGAAGATGAGCCGCGTAAGAGGTGAAAACTTATTGAGCTGTTCCCGGTACAGGCGGCGGATTTCGTCGGCATGGACGAGGGATAGGTTAGCGTTTTCGATGGCTGTGGTATAGACTTCCATCATGGCACTTTCCTCTTTTTTGATGCGCTCCAGGATATCCTGGTGGCGGGTATTGTCGCGCCTGTAGGTTAGGGACTTATTGCGGACGATGGCGAAAAGATAGGCCTTGTAATCCGAAAGATCCACGCTGTCCCGGTGCTCAATAAGAGAAATAAACGAGTCACTGACAATGTCCTGGGCAACATCCGGGTCATGGACAAAAGAGGTCGCAAACGAGAGGAGAACGCTGTTCTGTGCTTTGAACAGCCGTTCAATCATCTTGTAGGATATGCGCTCGTTGTCGGTCATTGATACTGCGAAGTTAATGAAATTTCTCAAATACAGGAAAATTTACAATTTTTGTCTGCAATCTCCCCCGATTGGGAGTTATAATAATAGTGACCCAAATTAGTAACATCTGTCCGAATCATGAAAATTCAGATTAACGAGGATTTGATGCATCGTTTCTTCGAGCACGATTTGTCCCCCGAAGAAACCGAAGCGTTGGCATCATGGGCCAAGTCTAACCCCAAGAACCAGCTGCGGTTCAATAAAGAACTTCGCGTGTATGCCGCTGCCCAGATGATGGCGGCCGAAGCTGTTGCCTTGGAGGTAGACGAGCAGGCAGCGGCTGCGCTGCGGGAAATTGAAGAAGGGAAACGGAAGCATCGTGTCAGCCGCGTAATCCGGATGGTCTCCGGAATCGCTGCGGCAGTGGCGCTGACAGCCGGACTGTCCTGGCTCCTGATGCGGGAAAGCCCCGCCGACGAGTGGATGACCGCCCGCACCGCATACGGCGAGCGGGTAACCCTGGAACTCCCCGACGGCAGCAGCGTAGACCTCAACTCCGGAACAACACTCCGCTACCCCACCCGCTTCGCAAGCGCCGAGCGCCGGGTATCCGTAAGTGGCGAAGCCCTTTTCCATGTAAAGGAAGATAAGGCGCATCCTTTTGTGGTTGAAACGTTTGCGTACGATGTCCGTGTGCTTGGTACCACCTTCAATCTAATGGCCGATGAATCCGAAGCCAGCTTTACGACCACCCTACTGGAAGGCTCGGTCGCCATCGTGGACAAGGCTTCCGGGAAAACCGCCCAGCAAATGGCGCCAAAGGATGTCGTCCGGATGGGGCCGGATGGGCAACTGCAAAAAACGAAGATGGAGAACCCGGCTGCAGCAACAAGCTGGAAAGAAGGCGTGCTTTCTGTAGGTGGAATGCCCTTCGAACAGGTTATCAAAGCCTTCGAACGGGCCTTCGGAGCCAAGATTGTGTTGCAGTGTGAGAAGATGCCCGTCAATCGCAGTCCCCGCATGAAGGTATATGTGTCTGACGGCGTCACGGTAGCACTGGATGTGCTTCGCGCCAGTTCGGATTTTACCTATTCCTACGACGCTCAGGAAAACATCTACTATATCCATAGTAAATAAAGTAACGTCATGATTACAAAGAAATTAATGCTTGGACTGATCCTGCTGTTGCCGATACTGGGAGTTGGTGCGTATGCACAGAGCCCGGAGGGGAAGGTTACGCTGGATCTGAGCGAAGCCAGGCTGGAGCAGGCCATCGATGCCATTGAGCAGCAGACCCGCTACCTCTTCACCATCACCAGCGATGAAGTGGACTTGCAGCAGAAGGTGACGCTCCATGTCAAGAATGCCACCCTGCAGGCGACGCTCGAACAGTTGGTCCGCGGCACCGGCTTGGAGTATGTCATCTCCGGCAAAAACATCACGCTTTCCAAGAAGGCTCCCGCAGAGCCCAGGGCCGTAAAGGGGACGGTGGCCGATGCCGCCGGGTTTCCCCTCCCGGGCGTCTCGGTATTTGTGAAAGGAACGACAGTCGGCACAACCACCGATCTGGACGGCAAATTCACCCTCACCATTCCGGGAGACAAACTCGGGGGCCGACTGGTATTTTCTTCCATCGGCTATACGGATGTTGAAATGCCGATCGGTGGCCGCCATACGTTCAACGTAACTCTGCAGGAAGCCAACATCGAGCTGGAAGGGACGGTAGTGACGGCCCTCGGTATCCGCAGGGAGCAAAAGGCGCTGAGTTACAACGTGCAAGAAGTGAAGGCCGACGCCATCACGACGGTCAAGGACGCGAACTTCGTCAACGCCCTTTCCGGCAAAGTGGCGGGCGTGACCATCAACGCCAGTTCCTCCGGCGTGGGCGGCGCCTCAAAAGTAGTATTAAGAGGTAACAAGTCCATCGCCCAGAGCTCCAACGTGCTGTATGTCATCGACGGTATCCCTATGTACAACTTCGGCGGTGGCGGTGGTACGGAATTCGACTCCAAGGGTGCCACGGAGAGCGTGGCCGACATCAACCCGGAGGATATCGAAAGCGTTTCCGTACTCACCGGCGCGGCGGCAGCGGCGCTTTATGGCTCCAATGCCGCCAATGGTGCCATCCTCATCACCACCAAGAAAGGAGAAGCCGGCGGCATCAAGGTCACGTTTTCCAGCAATACGGAGTTCCTGAGCCCGTTCGTCCTTCCACAGTTCCAGACGCGCTACGGCACGGGTTATAACGGGAAAAGCGGCAAGAGCGCTTTCAGCTGGGGAGAATATCTCCCCGAATCGGCCCGATTCAACTATTCCCCGAAGGATTTCTTCCAGACGGGAACCACCTATACCAATGCTTTTACGCTGTCCGGCGGTACGGACAAGAACCAGACCTATTTCTCTGCCGCGGCCGTGAACTCGGACGGCATCATCCCCAACAACAAGTACGACCGATACAACTTCACCTTCCGCAATACAAGCTACTTCCTGAAGGACAAGCTCCGCCTGGATTTCAACGGCAGTTACATCCTTCAGAAAGACCAGAACATGACCAACCAGGGCGTGTACAGCAACCCGCTCACTTCGGTTTATCTCTTTCCCCGGGGCTATGACTTCTCCATCTACCAGTCTTATGAAAGGTACAATCCGGGAACCAAGATGATGGAGCAATTCTGGCCGGACGAACTGGCCGGCGACCTCCGTATGCAGAACCCGTACTGGATCGCCTACCGGAACCTGCGGAACAATGACAAGCACCGCTATATGGTCAGCCTCTCGGCCAGTTACGACATCCTTTCCTGGCTCAATGTGGCCGCCCGCGTCAAGATTGACAACGCCAGCAATATCTACACGCAGAAGCTATATGCCACCACGGAGCCCACCATCTCCGAAGGCGGAAGCAACGGCCATTACACGGAAGCCCGCACGGAGGACGGGCAGATCTATGCCGACGTGATGGTGAACGTGAAGAAGGACTTCGGCAAGGACTGGAACCTGCAGGCCAATGTGGGCGCCTCCATCAACAACGTAAAGACCAACACCCTTACCTACGGCGGTCCTATCCAGGAAGACGGCCTGGCCAATGTGTTCAATGTCTTTGACCTGGACAACGTGAAATCCCGCGCCAGCAAGAGCGGTTGGAATGACGAGACACAGTCCGTCTTCGGCAGTGTGGAGCTGGGCTGGAAAAAGATGCTGTACCTGACTCTTACGGAACGCGTGGACTGGCCTTCCCAACTGGCCGGTTCCAACAAGAAGTGCTTCCATTACCCCTCTGTGGGCCTTTCCTGGACCCCCACCTCCCTTTGGGACCTTGGCCCCGTCACCTACCTGAAACTTAGGGGCTCCTATGCCGAAGTGGGCATTCCGTATGAGCGCTTCCTGAATATGACCACCTACGAGTATGACGCCAATGCGCGAATCTGGAAAGACAAGACCCATTATCCCATCGGCGACCTCAAGGAGGAGCGCACCCGGAGCTACGAGGTGGGCATCGAGGCCCGGCTGTGGCAGGACCTGAGGCTGAACGCCTCCTGGTATCTGGCCGACACCGGCAACCAGACCTTCAACCCGCAACTGGCGCCTTCCTCCACTTACACAACCATCTACCTGCAGACAGGCTCCGTCCGGAACACGGGCGTCGAACTGTCGGCCGGATACGGCCATACCTGGGGCAAGTTCGGATGGGACAGCAACTTCACCTGGTCCTGGAACAAAAACAAGATCATGAACCTGGCCGAAGGTGCCGTGAACCCCGTGACGGGCGACCCCCTGAATATCGACGAGCTCCGCATCAAGGGCCTGGGAAAAGTGATGTACATCCTCAAGAAGGGCGGAACATTGGGCGATCTCTACACGACGGCCGATGTCGCCTTCAACCGGCAGGGCTACATCGAGATTGACAATGAAGGGAAGCCCCTCATGACGGATACCGACAGTGAGATCTTTCTCGGTTCGGTATTCCCGAAATACAATCTCGCCTGGCGGAACGACGTCACCTTTGCCGGCTTCCACCTGGGCATCCTCCTAAGCGGACGCATCGGCGGTGTGTGCTACAGTGCCACGCAGGCGAGCATGGACCTCTATGGCGTGTCCGAGGCATCGGCCGCGGCACGCGACGCCGGCGGCGTCCTGGTCAACGGCCGCGAATGGGTGGATCCGCAGAAGTGGTACACTTCGCTGGCCTCGCAGAGCGGCATGCCGCAGTATTACCGCTACGACGCCACCAATTTCCGTCTCCAGGAGCTGTCCTTCGGTTACACGCTTCCACGCAAGTGGTTCCGTAACGTACTGAGCGCCACGGTATCCCTCGTGGGGAACAACCTCTGGATGATCTACTGCAAGGCTCCGTTCGACCCGGAGTCCGTCGCCTCCACCGGCAACAACTACCAGGGCATCGACTACTTCATGATGCCCAGTCTCCGCCGCTTGGGCTTCAACGTGAAACTTAACTTTTAGGAGGGTCTGATATGAATAATAGAAATGTCATTCTGAGCGCAGCGAAGAATCTCCTCCTTCTGTCCGTCATTGCCGGCCTGACCGGCAATCTCCTCACCGGCTGCACCGCGCGCTACGAGAAACTGAACACCAACCCCAACCAGGTCACCGCAGAACAGATGGAGGTAAAGAATTACCGTACCGGGACCAAGGTGACCAACCTGCAGAACCTGGTCGTCCCGGTCGAAGAACATATCTATCAGTTCGTCGAAAGCCTTTCCGGCGGTCCCTATGCCGGCTACATCGGCTCCACGGTCAATACCTGGCTGGATCGTTTTGAAACCTTCAATGAGACCCCGGACTGGCGCAAATGGCCCTTCTCCAATGTAATGACGGAGATGTATGCTCCGTACAGGGCCATCATCAACGAGACGGATGACGAGCTGGCGCTTGCCTTCGCCCATCTCTTCCGGGTGGCCACCATGCACCGCGTGACGGATTCCTACGGGCCGGTCCCGTACAGCGACGCTGTCTCCAACGAAGGTCTGTATGTGAAATACGACTCCCAGGAGAAGGTGTACGAGGAGATGTTCGAGGAATTGGAACTGGCCATCTCCCAGTTCAAGGCCAACGAGGGCATCGACCCTGCCGGATGGAAATCATTCGACCGGGTGTACTACGGCAACATCGCCCAGTGGAGCCGCTTCGCCAATTCCCTGAAACTCCGTATGGCCATGCGCCTGAGTTACGTCAAACCGGAACTGAGCCGCGAAAAAGCCTCCGAAGCCATCGCGGCGGGTGTGATTACCACCAATGCCGACAATGCCCTGATGCACGCCGTAGAGAATCGCACGGCCCTCATCTATAACGGCTGGCAGGACCACCGTGTCGGTGCCGACATCATCTGTTACATGAACGGTTACGAAGATCCCCGGCGCGAAAAGATGTTCCTCCCCGCCGTCCGCGGCGGCGGATTTGCCGGGGTCCGCGTGGGCTCCGTGGTCTCCAGCAAGACAGATTTCGTGGAATGCTATTCCAATATGCTGGTGAACACCGACACGCCCTACCTCTGGATGAATGCCGCCGAAGTTACCTTCCTGCGGGCCGAATACGAACTCCGCTGGGGCAGTGCAGAATCGGCAAAGGAACTGTACGAGCAGGCCATCCGCCTTTCCTTCGAAGAGAAAGGAGCCAGTGGGGCCGATGCCTATATTGCCGATAACACCAGGCGCCCGGACGCCTACACCGATCCCCTTGGCGCCTGGAGCGTGGGAACCCGTCCCAGCAACGTAACCATCGCCTGGGACGATACTGCCATCGACATCGAGACGAATCTTGAGAAAATCATAACCCAGAAATGGATTGCGATTTTCCCGCTGGGCGTCGAAGCTTGGAGCGAATACCGCAGGACCGGCTATCCGCGCCTCTTTGATGCTGCACAGGATCTCTCCGGCGGCGCCGTGGATGTCCACCGTCACGCCCGCAGGCTCCGTTACCCGCTGGAGGAGCACGACCAGAACAAGGCCAATGTAGAAGAAGCCATCCGGCTCCTCAACAGCGAAGCCACCGGCGAAGGCACCCGCAACGGAGACGAAATGAGCACCCGCGTATGGTGGGATGTCAAACCCTATAACGACTAAGCGCCATGAAAACAATAATGTCATTTCGAGCATCATATTTGTCATTTCGAGCGAAGTCGAGAAATCTCATCCTTCTTGCCGTCATTGCCGGCTTGACCGGCAATCTCCTGGCTTCTTGCACCAAGTGGACTGAGACCCAGCCTGCCGGCATCACGTACCTCCGCCCCTGGGACCAGAATCCTGAGCTTTGGGAGCAATACAAGGCATCTCTGCTGAATTACAAGCAGAGCGACCATTTCCTCTTCTATGCGCGGTTCGAGAATGCGCCGGAAAAGGCGGCCAGCGAGAAGGACTTCTTGCGCTGCCTCCCGGACAGCCTGGACTTTGTCAGCCTCACCAATGCCGAGCACTTCTCCGAATTCGACAAAGAAGATATGGCCTGGATGAAGAGCATCGGGACCAAAGTCCTGTACCACGTGGACCTGGACAAAAAGGGCTTCTCGGATGTGGCCGCCCTTAACACCTATCTGGACCAGGTGGTTGGCTCCGTAAAGGAGAATGGCCTTGACGGCTATGCGTTCACCGGCTCTTACAGGCTGGGGGATGCCCTGAACGAGTCCCTCTCCTCCGCGCTTGTAGCAAAGCTCTCTGCCGCCAAGACGGAAGGTCAGGTGTTGGTTTTTGAAGGCAACCCGCTGTTTGTCCCGGAGGAAAGCCGTTCCGAAGTGGATTACTTCGTCCTGGACAGCGAAACCACGGCTTTTGCGCAGGACCTTCATTTCCAGATCCTGTCGGCCCTGGATTATGCCAAGGTCCCGGCATCCAAACTGCTGCTCGGGGCCGACATGGACGGCACCATCCAGAACGAGGAACGGGAGAAATGCAGTGCCGTGGAGGAACTCACCCGGAGGGTCGTTTCCTTCGGCCCGCTGGCCGGACTGGGCATCCGTAACATCAAGTCCGACTACTACTCCTACGACGGCAATTACGTCACCACCCGCGCCGCCATCCAGCTGCTCAACCCCTCGCATTAACCTGTCATTCTATGAACAAGATATCGACATACATTCGATTCTCCGTAATTGCCGGCGCCATCGTCATTGCCGGCTTGACCGGCAATCTCCTCCTGGCCGGCTGCTCCCGCTTTGACGCGCAGGAGCATACTTTCCCCAACGCGGTCTATCTGGATGTGAGCGCCACCGAGCAGGTACAGCCGGCCACATTCAGCAACAACCTCCCGGAACTCCTCAAGGAAATAAGCGTCACGCTGTCCTATCCGGCCTCAGAAGATGTCACCGCCTCGGTGGCCGTCGACGAAAGCCTCGTAGCCCGCTACAATGCCACCCATGGAACCAGCTATGCTCTGGTTCCGTCCCAATACCTGGATTTCTCCCGGGCCGATGTCACCATCCCTGCCGGGAAAACCGTTTCCGAGGCCATCCCTGTACGGCTGAAAGGTCTTATGGGGGAAGGAGAAGAACAGACGGGTGCCATGACAATCGACGAGACCTACCTGCTCCCTGTCAGGATCAGTTCCTCCAGCATTAAGATCATGGAGAGCAGCGCCATTGCCTATTATCTCCTTAAACGCTCCTCGGCCATTACCGTGGCGGCCTCCCTGCACGACAACTGGATCAACTTCCCGCTGCTCGACGTACCGGACAGCCCCCAGGCCAACGCCTATAACGGATTGACGGCCGTTACCTATGAAGCACTGATCTACATCGACCAGTTTGACCTTACTAACAACTTCGGAGGCTGCAATATATCCTCTGTGATGGGTGTTGAACAGTACCTTCTGATGCGGATAGGAGATGTGAACTTCGAGCGCCAGCAGATCCAGTTCGACGGATCCGGTAGCGGCTCTTCCTTCGGCAAGTTCCCCTCGAGTGATCCGCTGAAGAAATTGGAAGAAGGACAGTGGTACCACGTCGCCTGCACTTACGACCAGGCATCCCGTCAGGTACGGGTTTATGTGAACGGAAGACTCCAGAGCGAAGGAAACGAACTGGGAATCTCTGTGCAAGGGGCCGATAACCGGATCAACTTGGCCCAAAGAGCGCTTGGGGCAAGCAAAGCCTATCAATTCTTCCTGGCCAAATCCTATAACGAGTATCGCCCGCTCCAGGGGAAAATGGCCGAAGCCCGGGTATGGTCCGTCGCCAGGACTCCGGAACAGATCTGGGAGAATATGTACCGTATCCGCAATCCAAAGGACCTGCCGGAACTCATCGGTTATTGGAAATTCGACGAGGGCAAGGGCAACACCGTCAAGGATTACTCCCGATACGGCAACGACGGCATAGCCGAAAAAGACATCGTCTGGCCCTCCGGCATCGAAATCCCCGAAATCAACAAAGTGGAGGAATAGCGTATGAAACAATTGTCATTTCGAGCGAAGTCGAGAAATCTCCTCCTTCTCGCCGTCATTGCCGGCCTGACCGGCAATCTCCTCGCCTCTTGCACCAAGGTCGAAGACGCCGTCTCCCTCGCCGGCACCCAGCCCGATTCGGAACAGTTGACCGGCCTCCCGGCCATCTCCTTCCGCGCTGTGAACTCCACTTCCGAGGTTGTGCACCTCCTGCTCCCGGAGGGCGGGAACTTCACCTCCGTGAAACTGCAGGCACGGGCTTCCCGTCCGCAGGAGTTGTCCCAATCCTTGCTGGTTCAGTCTGACGAGTCTCTGGTAGAGGCCTACAATGCGCAATACAAGGCCCAATGCACCCTGCTTCCCGCACCGTTCTACACGCTGGAGAATGGCGGCGTCATTGACATCCCCTCGGGGAAAAAGGAGAGCGACGAAAAACTGTTGCGGATTTACGCAACCAATCCGCTGGGAAACGTGCTGGAGGCCGGAACGTATGTCTTGCCCTTGAAGGCTTCCAACGGTGAAACTATTTATATAGCACTTGACATCCAAGCCCCCTTCTCCGGCAGACCGGAACTATATACAGGTGACGATTGCTTTACGGTTTTCTATCTGAATACCAGCCAATATGACCCGAGGCTGGTCCTTGATTATGTCACTTCCAAAATGGACCCAATATATGGTTGGACCAATGCTATCGGAAACATTGTCAATTTCACCTCACTCCGGCTGGACTATGATGCTTCCTCCCAGGCACCTGTATTGAAACTGAGCCCGGATATGCGTTATCTGCTGGATCACTACGATCAATACTTCCGCCCTGTCAAAGAAACTGGCCGTAAACTCTGTCTTTGCATTGAGACCGGATCCAAAAAGCTTGGATTCTGCAATATGAACGACCAGCAGATTGATAGTTTTGTTGCACAGGTCATGCAAGTTGTGAATCAATACGGCTTTGACGGAATCAACCTTTGGGACAAGAATTGTTCGTATGGCGAAGAAGGGGCTCCTATCGATACCCAATCATATCCCAAACTGATTAAGGAACTTCGAAAAGCCCTGGGTAATTACAAATTGCTCACGTTGACTGATTATGAGGAACCTACGGAATATTTCTGGGACGTTGAAGCAACAGGCGGCATTGTCGTTGGTGAACTGCTGGACTACGCCTGGTCCGGTTACTACAATACCATTGAGCCAGTGCAAGTAATTGATCCATGGCATCCTAATAACCCTGGCGTTTCACAACTCCACGTTCGGAAGCCTATTGCCGGGCTCTCATCGGCCCGATATGGATGTGTCATGACTACCCGACGGAATCCTATGGATTATGACGTCCTGAGTGAATGGTCCTCTGGAGGTTATGTTCTAAACAATATATCTGTGACCTATGATATTGAGACGTATTTACAAGGCAAATATGAAGGGACAATGACTGCCAATGAGCTTTTGCCGTATTTATGTCCCGGCAGTTTCTTTATGTTTAATCCATGGTATTTAAGTGGCCGAACTAGCAGCGGTTATAATGCCTGGATGAAAGACTGGTAATAAATCATTAACTATCAATACAAAGCACTATGAGACTAAAATCAATGATTCTCGCAATGGGTGCAGCGCTTCTGCTGGCCGGATGCGAAAAGTATGACGACTCAGCCCTCCTGGCCCGTATGGACAAAGCAGAGGCAGACATTAAGGAACTCCAGAGGCTGGTCGGTCAAATCAACACCACCCTCTCCGGACTGGCCACAACGGTGGACGCCCTGCAGAAACAGGACCGCATCGTTTCCGTCTCCAAGTTGGAAGACGGCAGCGGTTATGTTGTGGAATTCTCCCAGTCCGGGAAAATCACCATCTACAATGGTAAAAACGGGATCGACGGTATTGACGGAACCGACGGAACGGACGGAACCAATGGCCATGATGGTCAGACGCCCACTATCGGCGTAAAACTCGATGCCGACGGCAATTACTACTGGACCGTGAACGGGGAGTACCTCTTGGACGAAAACAACAACAAGATTGCCGCCACAGCCCATGTGGCGACTCCGCAACTGCGTATCAATAACGGCAACTTCGAGATTTCCTACAACGGTGGCGTTACATGGGATATCATAGGTGAGGCTGGGAATACTGGCGCAGTAGTTTTTTCTAAGGTTGAGGATGGTACCGATGCAGTAACCTTTACTTTAGGAGATGGAACAACTATTGTTATCCCCAAAGTTGGTGCATTTGTCATCAATATGGATACTGATGTGATTATTTCAGCCGGTTCATCCGTAAATGTAACTTATACTATTAATTCGTCAGATGATGCTACGGTTGTAGATGCCTTTGGAACCAAGGGCTTTGAAGCAGAGGTAATGGCTTCTTCAGTTTCTGCAGGTATGGTAAGGATTACAGCCCCCAACCCGCTAACAAACGGTAAAGTTTATGTCATTGCCGTGAAGGGCGATGGAACTACGGCAGCCCGTATCCTTTCCTGTGAGGAAGGAGTCTTTAATCTAGACGAAACAGCATTCGCTGTAAAGGTTCCTGCTGCTGGTGGCGCATTTGAAGTTCCCTTCCAGACTAATCAAGACAACCCTATGGTGATGATCGCTCCTGGCTATTCCTGGATTACATATGTGGAAACTAAAGCTGTTCGTAATGGGAAGATTGTATTCAGCATTGAAGAAAACACTTCTGAGGAAGAACGTACCGGTCAGGTTTCTATTAATTTCAAGCAGTACACGATTGTGCAGGAAGGCAAAAGCTCAACACCGGTGACGGGTGGTGGAGCTGCAGATTTGGAAACAATCAATAATGGTGAAGGATCTGGAAGCATTTCTGAGTACAAGACTGCAAACGGCTGGACAGCAAGCGATTCACGAGTTTTGAACTATTCTTCTAGATATGAAGATGTTGATAGCCCGAGGCCTGTTCTTTCCGCACGTTCATCAAAAAATGGGGTGCTTACATCTCCAGTTCTCTCAGGGGGATGTGGCACAGTATCTATTGATTATACTCGTGCGATGACTAAGACTGGAAGTAACTTTACCATTGAAATAAAGAGTAGTGACGGCGAAACTGTTCTTAAATCAAGCAATCACGTTGATGAAACCTTGAAACAATACGAGAGAAGCAAATTATCATTTGATTTTAATGTAGCCGGAGACTTTATCATAGTTGTCACAGGGAATAAATGTTCCAATACTGGAACAACAAATGATGATTTCATGATTATTGATTTGTCGTGGACAGGTTATTCTGAATAAGATTCTAATATCTCTGCACAGGAGATGAGGACTATAGCTAGAAGAATTCTTGACACTTTTAAACGATAGGAGGAGTCCCCTGTGCTTTTAAAGTATCATTGAAGGCGCCCTTGTAAGGACGCCTTCAGTGTTTTCATGAGTTTCTACGCTCTATCACACGCTCGCGATTATTCGAAGAACCGATGTTATCTCGGAGTGGTTTCAGAGAATAGTTCAATGACCTTGTAAATCTCAGAGTAAGCGTCGTTTCCCGGACCTAAAAGAGAGGCCCGCCTGCAAGCTTCTTTTAAGCGTTCATCGGCGCACAAGTCGGCAACCCAGGTTAGCTTTTCCAAAAAAGCCCCTGTCTTTTCATAACCGGGTATAAACTTCCTGAGAACTGTAATGACAGAGTCTGAATCCTTGAAATACTTACGAGTATTCATATAGTGAATCAAAAACCAGAATTCTATGGATGGCATGCTGTCGCAGATGAAAACCCGGTCGTTCTTTGCGTAGCGCCCCTTCATCTCTTGGAGTTTCTTGCACCGCTCCTCATTGGTCCGGGTTATATCTGCGTCACAAACGCATACGGCAATACCTCCATTCTGAAGCACCCAGTCAATGAGTTTTTCCATCTCTTCGTATGACTGGTGTGCGAAAAAACGCGGCTTGCAGTCATAACGATATCCCTTGATCGTTCTCAGGTGCTCAAAATACCATCGTTCGGTCAGTCCTTCTCCGATTACTGTGATGCGCGAACGTTTTATCTCACGCTCTTTCCTTACTCTTGCCATAACTTTAGACGTAAATTTCAGGGATTGCACCAAACTGGCCGTTCTTATATGACTTGCGAATGGATGACAGTTTGCCGAGCCCCTTGAAATCCGTCAGGGGATAAAGTTCCGTGTTTCCGTCCTCCTCCTTTTCAGTGAACCAGACAGAATCTTTTCCAAAGAGATCATTGACATCGAGGCTGTCCAGCAGCGGGTCATAATGGGTGGTAACCAGCAGCTGGGAGCGGTTGTCATTGACTTTAAGGAACTCGTTGAGCACAAAGTCCAGCAAGGATGGATGCAGCGAGGCTTCAATCTCATCCACATGAAGGAAGGCCTGCTCTTTAATTGTCGTATAGATGGCGGACTCAATCTCTATGACACGGGTGGTACCATCAGATTGTCTGCTCTCGGGAAGGATATACTCCTCTTCTCCACGTACGTTCTTAACTCGAACCTTAAAGCCAGTATCAATGTCTTTGATGGAGCCGCTGGAAAGAATTTCAGCTTTCAGCTCTTCATCGATTGATGATGCTTCGGAAACCATCTTGAGTTGCTGCTCGTTCAACGCATGGGCGGTTTCTTTTACGCTGACCTCGGCAATCCTCAGGTCGGCCGTCTTGATAAAGGAGGTCAAGTAATTCCGGAAATCTTCATCTTTAAGCATCTTCTCCTTTGCGTATCCGGAGAGTTCCGTGCCACGATTGATTCCCGGCATAAGTTTCTCATTAATCCAGCGGATCACATCATTTATGCGTTCAATGCTTATGTTCACCTTTGTCATGGAGGCAAAGAAAGACATGTTCTTCCAGCAGTTGAGGTTGATAGCGTCAATCTCGGCTGCCTTTAACTTCACGGCTGCTGGGTTGAATTTTACAATGGACTGTCCATCGGCATATTCTCGCCAGAAAATGCGGGTGGGCTGAACGGACTCATAAAAGTACAAAGACTCGCCGGAAACCCGCTCCTTGTTGAGGCTGAGCTTGTACCAATAGCGGACATCGCCCACGTAGAACTTCATCTCGAAGGAAGAGTCCTCGGAGGGTGAATTCTTGTCCAGCAGGAAAGGAATTACGCGAGTGGACAAGTCGTTCCTTCTGGGAACCTGCGTCCAGAACCTGCGCAGAAAATCCAGCGCTTCCAGGAAGTTGGATTTCCCGGACGCGTTGGCTCCGAACACAACGGCAAACCGGAGGAGCTTAGTGCCGTCGGCCATAGTGGCGACACGGTTGATGGGCTCATCTTTTGTGGGCTCAAAACTAAAGATGGCTTCGTCTCGGAATGACAAAAAGTTCTTGAATTTCAGTTCCTGTATCATGGTGTGTCAGTTTTCTTGGTCGCTGCTGCAAAGATAGTGACATTATTTAGATTTTCATAATTAAAATAGCAATGTTTTGCTATTTTAATTATGAAAATTAACAAAATTGCCCTCTGTATAGAAATAAACTGACATTTTGTCACAATTTTAATTGTTAGCACAGGGCTTGTTTTCGGTAGAAAGAAAGTTAAAATTGAATTATTTTGAGTAAAGTCAAACGTTTTTCGGTTGGAAATGGAGACATGTGGTTCCGCGTCGATGATATAGCCATTTCATATATCTTCGAAATAGCAGAACTTTACGGGCTCAAAGTACGCATCACCGCGACACCAAAAAACAAGGCCACGCAGCTCGCGTGACCTCGTTTTTGTATATTATCATTACTTCAAGACTTCCCACTCGCCACCGAAACGACCGCCTTTTCTATGGATATCACCCTCTTTGCGTAGATTGCGGATGATTTTTTCCACGCCACTATCAGAAATGTTCAAAGTTTCGGCCATATCTTTTATTGTTATTCGTTTGTTGCTCCGCATCAAATCTTTCACCTTTTCTGCGTTGCTTTCCTTACCTGTTTCCTTACCCGTTTCCTTACTTTCCGCATTTTGTCCGGAAACAGCCCCTAAACGTAACGTCAATTCTACTCGGTCTGTATTGGGTCCAAAATGCTCTTTGAGTTCTGGTTCCGGCCATTTGTTCTCCTTCCAGCCCTGACGGATGATGTCCGCGCCGCTGCCAAGGCGCTCACCACGTCCGAAGACAACAAACATCTTCTGGAGGATGCGGTTGCGGCATATAGAGTGGCCACCCTCAAAGAATTCTTCTACCGTAATGAGCATTGTGCCGGGATTGGAGAAATAGAGGTGGTCCGGGTAGCGCTCGATGACAACGCCTTCCAACATCCGCCACTGGCAATGAATCAAGCTATTGCAGACAGCTTCTCGTAGGGATTCGTGAGCGGGTGTCTCATCAAGGCGACCATCGCCCTCCAGT
>JAFUVU010000031.1 GCA_017477465.1 Bacteroidales bacterium | reverse complement strand
ACCAAATTTTTCTTGAAAAACAACGCCATTTTCATTGAGAATACACACAAAGACACTATCTTTGTGGACGTCAAGACCGCATACTTGTCGCATAGGCTTTACAAATTTTGGGACACCAAGCCCGTTAAACATTATACTATTGCGGCGCGCCGGATGGCGACGACCGCTCGCCAACAAAGATAAGATAGCGGTCTTGATTTTTATATAAACTGGCCTATAATCGCCAGATTTTATATAAATTTGTAACTTAATATCATCAAAACCGAAGCCTTATTATGAATAATCTTCTTAAATGCCTCAGCGTCGGATTATGCGTCTGTGCTGTTTCTTGCGGCAATCCCTCTCAATTCACTGACAGCGTGGCCGATGCGCTCTCAAACGGCGGCAAGATTAATCTGGAGCAGCTGCAGTGGACCAGGGAACCGTCGGCATATGAAATTAAAGGCGACACCATCGTTGTCACCACCGCTCCGCATACCGACCTCTGGCAGAGGACCTACTATCATTTCAGGAACGACAATGCGCCGGTTCTGCAGATGAAGACCCGGGAACAGTATTTCAGCTTTGTGGTTAAGACGGACTTCACGCAGAGCCATCAACGCTTCGACCAGTGCGGCATAGTGATGTACCTGGACAGCGAAAACTGGCTCAAAGGCTCCGTGGAGTTCGAGAACGAGGACTTCCAGCACCTTGGCAGCGTCGCCACCAATAACGGCTATTCAGACTGGGCCACGACGGCAATCCCTGCCGATGTAAAGACCATGTGGTACCGCTTCTCCCGCAGGGCCGACGACTACTGCATCGAGTGCTCCACCGACGGCGTCTACTTCAACCAAATGCGCATCTGCCACATGTATGAGGGGGCCGATGAGATTTCCTTCGGCATATACGCCTGCTCTCCCGAGGAGTCGTCCTTCACGGCAGTATTCTCCGACATGAAGATCACGGAATGCATGTGGAAAGCCCACGACGGCCAGCAGCCCGATGCATAGCCCGCTCGTTTATACCCCGGCGGCATAAATCAGCGAACCGCATAACAACCTCATTCACAGATTATTTATGAAATCATTATCGGCACGGTTTTCTGCCATCTGGAAGGGCCTTCTCCGTAGTTTTCTGGACTTTCCTGTGGAGGCTTTCCTATCCGTATCGGCCTTTGTTCTGGCTCTTTTGTATAACGAGCATGTGATTGAGGGCGATTTTCCTTTCGTTTACTTTTTCCCGCTTGTGGTGCTTTCCTTCTGTCTGCACCGGATTTCTGAGCGCAAGGGGAGTGTCGGCTGGAAGATTGGCTATTTTGTATCGGCACTTTTGGGGATTCTTGCGTTTGTTTGGAAGCCGGAATTGAGTGCGGCAGTCACAGTCGTGTCTTTTCTGCTGTCTTTTATTCTGCTGTTTGCGGCTGGTGGTCGGCAGGACAATGAGCAGTATGCTGCGACTATCCTCCACTGTCTGGTGAAAGGCGGTGCGGCAGTCCTCGTGGCCGGGGTGCTGTCGCTTGTTCTGCTTGCCATTATCTCTTCGGTGGATTTCCTTTTCCTGTCCAGGTCCATGGGCGAAAAATGGTACTTCTATCCCCAGATGTTTGTCTGGCTGGTTATTGCGCCCATGCTCTGCTGCGCGTTTGTGTCCGAAGCTCAGACGCAGTGGAAAGGCCTGCGATTCCTGGAAATCATTGTCGATTATGTCCTTACGCCTGCTCTGCTAATCTATTCCGTCATCCTCTATGCCTATATGCTGCGCATACTGATCCGGTGGGAATTGCCGGACGGAGGTGTGGCTTATCTCGTCGGATGGTTCATCGGCATTGCCCTGGCCTGCCGCCTTTTGCAGACGCTTGTGACAAAACCGCATTTCGAATGGTTCTACAGGTGTTTTCCTTATGTTGCCATCGGCCCGCTTGTTTTGCTTTGGATTGGCGTTGCCCGGCGCATAGGGGAGTACGGCCTGACGGAAATGCGGATATATCTGGTGGCAGTTTCGCTACTGCTGACTCTGTTCACGCTTTTCCTGCTGTGGCCTCGCACCCGGTCGTTCTTCCGGATGAGCCTGATTACGGGCGGCGTGGCTGTGCTGCTGACCTTCATCCCCGGAATCAGCGCACATGACCAGGGGATCCGGAGCCAACGTGCGCGGCTGGAGAAAGTGCTCCCGGACCTGCTTGTGGATGGGCAATTCCCAGAGGGTGCCCCTTATACCTCCATCGCTGAGTCCGAAGTCCTTCGGCAGAAATGGGACAGCGCGTCCAGTGCCATCGACTACCTCCAGAAAGAAATGGGTTTTGACAAGTTTAAGGAGGCGTATGGCTCCTATGGCGAATTTTCCTATTACCCGTATGAGGCCGATTTACTCATAGTGGATGCGGTGGACGTTTACGATTTGAATGCTCCCGTTCCGCTGGACGGATATACCGTGCTCCTTCCGGAGAGTGCCTATCATTACTACGAAGACAGCTCCGTTGTGATATTCTATGAAGATGACTCGCGTGAGAAGGAACTGCTCCGCTGTGAGGTTGTCGCCCGCCTGGACTCCTCCAATCCGGAAAAACTTGTCTATCAGAACGATAAGTATCTGGCCGTCTTCAATTCAATCACAGACTTCCACCACGCCGACGAAGGCCCCGCCTTCACTACTGCCGGGCATACGCTCTACGCCAAGCCTTGACTTGATTGCGTGTTTCCGCATGGGTTGAGCCATGTGGTGGCTGCGGTCATCATTGTCGGCAGAAAAGAAAACAGGCAAGGAAGAATCATGCGGGAAGGCCGGCTGTTGAAGAGCGAGATGATCAGCAGGGAAGGGGAAAGCTTTTATGTAGCGTTAATAATGTAAACCGCTGAATTCAAATACGATAGATATATGAAAGTACTGCTTATCAATGGAAGCCCTCGTCAGAAGGGAAATACCTCAATTGCACTTGCCGAAATAGCGAAAACGCTAGGGGAGGACGGCATCGACAGTGAAATCGTGTGGATCGGCAATAAGCCGATAAGGGGCTGCATAGCCTGCAACCGGTGCGGCAATAAACCGGGCGCGTGCGTTTTCAATGACGACATCTGCAATGAGATAAGCGCCAAATATGCCTCTGCCGATGCTCTTGTCGTCGGCTCTCCTGTATATTACGGGCAGCCCAATGGCGCACTCCTGTCCATCATTCAGCGCTCCTTTTATTCGAACGGCGCGAATATCGCCGGAAAGCCTGCTGCCGCTGTGGCAGTGTGCCGAAGGGGTGGTGCATCGGCAGCCTTTGGGACGCTGAACCTTCCGTTCCAGATGATGAATATGCCCGTTGTCGGCTCGCAATATTGGAACATTGTCTATGGGCGTGAACCTGGCCAGGCCGCACTTGACCAGGAAGGTCTGCAGACCATGCGTGCGCTTGCCCACAACATGGCCTGGCTTCTGAAAGCAACCGGCGGCAAACCTGCCCCCGGCCGCGGCGATGAGCCCTGGGCCCCCATGCACTTCATCAGGTAGTTATTTCCCGACCGGCTCCATTGTCCTTCTGTTAAACTTTTATTATCGGCATAAATTTACTACTTTTGTCGTACAAACCTAGGTGCAGAGAACTACGCTGCAAATCTAAGGTTTGTCGGGAACAACATCCATTTTCAAGCCGTGATTAAAGCAGTCTTCCCGCTATACTCCTTAATCCTTGCCGCCGCATGCTGCATGTTTGCATGGTTGCCCGTTTCGAGTACCACATAAACACGATAAAAAGTGGAAGTCTCACCGCCCCGGGAAACCTATACACGTTTTCCCTAAGCGGAAACATGTCCAGCTGGCTGGGCGGATTCGACATCCATTACAAGTTCTGAAATGCTCCTGCAGCCGTGCTCCAGCAGCCGTGCTCCAGTACATGGCGGAGAGCAAAATCCCATGAAAATGCTTCCGAAGCCGTGCTAATTACGTAACTGAAGTTCAACTCCCTGCGACTTCGTGAAATATGAATTAAAATACTAACTTTGTGCATAGCAAACCGTAGTGATTACCGTAATATGGAAAAGAAGAACAAACAAACATATCTTGCACCCTCTACGCTGGTCTTCGAGGTGCTGCAGGAAGGCGTCATCTGCCAGAGCGGAACGGGGACGAACGGAGTCCCGACATACAACGGGTTTAACACAGAAGAAGAGTGGTAGGAGGACAGCGCTATGAAAAAGTATTTGATTCTTATGCTTGCGGCCGCTGCCGCGCTGGTCTCCTGCGGAAAGGAGACGCTTGCTCCCGAAGTCGAAGTTCCTGAGAACGTTAATGAATCCGTTCAGGCCACCCCGATTACCTTCAACCTCTCCGCCAACCATCCCGATGCTACCAAGGCCGTCAAAGAGGACTGGCAGGACGGCGATGCCATCTTCGTCTTCTTCACCGGAGCTGCAGCCCCGAAGCACCTGAAAATGACCTTCGACGGTTCGTCTTGGACCAGTGCCGAGTATGACGGCGCAAGCTTGACTGCCGGAGCCCTCGGCCTGAAGAACGGCGACTCAGGCACCATGCGGGCGGTGTTCCTGCCCTTTGGCAGCGATGCAACGGTATCTGCCAGTGGCACCAGTTTCATCTTCAGCACAACCTACTATGCCTACTACCTCACGGCAACGCTCGACTATACCGTCTCGGACAATGAGGTCAGCGGAGCCTTTAATATGGAGATTCCCGATGACTATGTTCAGTTCTTCATCGAAGATGCAGCGGCCACTGACGGAGCATACACCCTCGGCACAGATGCCGTGATCCCCGTTGGTGTGGCATCCATCGCCGCTGACGGCACCATCACGGATACATCCGACAAGGCAGCGGGCAATGATATGATAGGCTATGCCTATCAGGATGGCTACCTGTTCAGCGGTAAACTTACCAGTTGGGCTTTCGGTTCGAATTACTATTTCGCCAAGACCAAGACAGCTGACAACACCCGCGCCGACTACTTCGTCAACGGCAAGACACTCGCCAGCCACAGCGCCGTGAAGTTGCCCGCCAACAGTAGCGTAATCAACTTGGCGGGAACATCGGGCAAGTGGGTGCCCGTAGGCAGCGGACTCAAGGTCAACATGGGAAACGTAAACGTGGACGAATATATGGCCGAGAGCTTAGGCAAATGGCAGACGTGCAACGAGGGCGCAACCAAACCCGAACAGGTAGGTACGCTCTACACCTTTGACCAAGCTACGGCCTTAGACGGGGTATATATCGCATCCAAATACACGTTTGACCGTATGCTTGCGCAGTTGTCGTGGACGTGGCTCTCGGTGAATGGCAAGCAGGGCGTGGTGGTCAAGGCCAAGGACACGAACGGGTTCATCTTCCTGCCAGCGCAGTATGACACTGACTATGACCGCAGCAGCGAATATTGGACGTCAACTGAATCGACCGAGGCGTTTGCATACGAATTGGAATATTGGATTAGCGAGAATCAATATGCAACTTGGTCTGTAAATAAAAACGGAACCAACCCCGTCCGCGCCTTCACGAACTAAGCAACAGACCCCACCCCGGCCCCACCATCGAGCTCGCCGTGCGTCCCATCCAGTAATAACAAAGCCTATCGTTTGTCAAAAGGCTAAACCGGGAGTGCAATCACTGCGCTCCCGGTTGCGTTTCCCGAGGAGGAAACCAGAATGACCGGACTGCCCGCCGGACGTTGTGATGAAACTCACCGGCCATTCCGACTACAGATCAATGAAGCCCTACATCGACATTACGGAAGTTGCCAAGCGCGACGCCATCAGCCTGATGGAAAAAGCGTTCGGTATATAAGCGATTGCAAAATTTTGTCACTTTTCTAAAATTTTGACATTGTTTTATTTTCGCATTGCAAATGGGATATTGCGAAAGAATTCGCTCGCAAGGCGTTCAAAAAGAAATAGAGTTACGAAAAAAGTTTAACGCATCTTGCGATTTTGTAAAATATATTTTATAAATTTGTAAAACAGAATTTAGAAATATGTTATACGAGAGACAGCACTTATCCATCTTAAAGAGCCGGATGGCCGAGCCAAGGAGACGTATGCAAATCATCATGGGGCCTCGTCAGGTGGGCAAATCCACCCTT
>JAFUVU010000030.1 GCA_017477465.1 Bacteroidales bacterium | reverse complement strand
GCTTATTCTTGCAAAACTACCCCGTGAGAATCGAAAATCTGAAGGAAAATCGAACTTCTTCACGAGGTTGCTTGAATATGCCACTCTCGACGGCCTTAAAAACTGGCCCCTTTTTCAGTGCCCTCGTGAAATGGGAGCCCTACGGGTTTGGTTCGATTTCGAAGCGAGGGAAGTCCATTCCGGGAAGGTCACTGCCCGGGGCAACAGCTGCTGGTCGATGATTTCCATGTCGGAGAGGAAACTACTCTCCTGCGAAGGACTGATTCCGGAGAGTGAACTGGTGAAGGAACTTTCAGCAGGACCACACAAGAAACGCACCGTGCTGAAGCTCTCGGATAATCCCACGGATACCCTCGGCCACAGCATCAACCTCATAGACCTTGATTTCAACGGCCACACCAACAACCGCCGTTATGTCCAGATGGCGCTTGTGTCCTTCAATCAGGAATTTCTGGACCGAAACAGGCCTGATTCCCTGAACATCCGTTTCCTCCACGAATCCCGCATGGGAGACGAGATTGTCAACGAAACTTATTCCACCGATGTGCCGGATACTTTTGTCGGGCGGGTAGTCAGCGGCAGGGGCGACGAGCTCTGCCGGGTGACCAGCCACTGGACCCCGAAGGAACCGCTGCCGAACATTGCCGATGTGAATCTCGTAAGGAACCCCGCCAGATGAGTCGCTCCGACTATGACCGCTTCGACCGTATCATCTGCATGGATGCGTCCAACCTCCGGCTCTTGAAGCGTTTCATGCCCGATGACCCGGAGGGCAAGATTCATCTGATGATGTCCTATACAGGAGTGGGCCGCGACGTTGCGGACCCTTGGTACACGGGCGATTTTGAAACCACCTTCCAGGACCTGCTGGAGGGGTGTGAAGCGATGCTCGCATGACCCCACGGTTAGCCACATCATCCGACATCACGGATATCATGACAGTCATGGAGGCGGCCCGGGGGATTATGCGCTCGGACGGCAATCTGGGACAGTGGGTGAACGGATATCCTTCGGAGGAAATAATCAGACAGGATATCGACGCCTCTTTCGGCCATGTGCTGGAAGAGAACGGGAGAATTGTTGGGTACTTTGCGTTTGTGTCTTCGCCCGAGCCAACATATGCCGAGATCTTTGGCGGACAGTGGCTGGACGATACGGCTCCCTACCATGTGATACATCGCATCGGCAGTTTCCCTGAAGTCCATGGGGTGTTCTCCGCTATCATGGGCTTCGCCTTCTCCCGCGACAGAAATATCCGCATCGACACCCATCGGGATAACCGAATCATGCAGCATAATATCCTCAAACATAGATTTAGCTACTGCGGCATCATCTATCTGGAATCCGGTGACGAGCGGCTGGCCTACCAGAGAATTCTGCGGTGAGAGTCCTGGTGATTGCTGTACCGGCCCCGGAGGATCCATCGGCTTGGCTCCCTATGTGCGATAAAGGTTGTTCTTGACGATACCCTGCCAGCGGGCTGGACCGGTAGGGCAGTTGATACGACGTGCCAACTGTATTCGTTCGGAAAAGACTCTTCAACCTGTAATTCTTCTGGATTCTCCAAATTGTTGCAAACCTTGCAACGATTTGCAGAGGGCGAAATGCCGGTGTACCTTTGCCATTGGAAATGCCGGGCTGTCCCCACCGCTTTCCGCTTGTTTTGGGGATATGAATACGATATGACATGGCACAGGAAAAGATGAACGTTACGCTGGCAAAGGCTGAGCACGAGCGGGCGGTTTATACGGAATCGCTTCGTAAACAGGGGGAGTTTTTCAAGCGGAATCCCTCTTCATTCAAAGGTGAGAAAAAGACGTTTCATGCGGCTGAGGGGCAGCTGGAAGATCCGACCAAGATGGGCCATACGGTAGTGGCAACTACGGTTTCGGAAGAGATTGACCGCCTGGTGGACAGGGCCCTGCTGCCTTATCTTAAGGACCAGTTCGCCATTGAGGCGACGAATGCGGCCGGATCGGCAAGGGTCCCCTTTGTGGTTGACGGGCTCAATCTGGGGAGTCTGTCGGCAACGGAACTTCTGCGGCTCAAGAATATCCTCACAGATGAGAATCTTAAGCAGGTAGTTCAGAATATTCCTGTCCGGTCAGATTCGGAAATATGGTCGGTCAGTGGCAATGAGGATTATCAGGGTCGGGCCGATATCTACGAGTCGCCTCGTCTGGAAGGGGACAGTTTCACCACCATTACGGATACAGAGATCCTGCTGGATCCCAATATCGACAAGGAGCACCTGCCGTCCAACTACCGGCCTATTACAAAAGAGGTTAAAACGACAATAAAACGCGGCTCATACACATCCCAAAAGTTCTCGGGGGAATGGACGCTGCGGCAGAAACAACTGGTTCAGGAGCGTATCAGCAAGCTGCTCAGCGCAGTAATCGAAGCGACAAAGACCGTTAACGATACCCCTACAATGGAGCCGAATCTTGCTGTAGACAAGTTTCTGAATTATATCTTCTACGGGGATCAATAACCCCGTTTGGCAGAAAGCTTCAGCATTATGAATCAGCTTTATCCGCATCGCAGCGGGAATCATCCCGCTCGTTGTGATCTGAGCATCAGCATCGTGCCAAAGCATCTGCATTATGGTTCAAAGCACAGGCTCTTCGGAGGTTAAGTGTTTCGACAAAAAGCCCAAGGCTGCGGGTTCAAGTCCCGCACCCGCCTCAAAATCAAGTTACTATACGGCGGGTTAGATCAATTGGTAGATTATGGGCAAATCAGCATCAACTTGAAATACTCTGAATCCTGTCGGCCAACCTGGGGCCGGGAAAGAAGGATAAGACACCCGGTCCAGGCCGCGTACCTTAGTGGTTTAAAGGACAACACTTGCAAATGTCGAAATCGTGGGTTCGAATCCCACCGCGGCCACGATAATTCCTTTACAGACCTTCGTCAACTACTTTCACGGAAGGTTTCTATCATTTGACATTTCATTTTGAAAATTTCAAAACAATACCTATCTTCGCCAAAGATAGTCTGGTCATCGACTATCTACACGCTGCGGTAATAAAACTTGAGTCAGGTCAGCCTGCAGGGTATCGCTAAAATGATATGTTATGAAAACCACCCGCTAGAGAAATGGTTGAGTATGTGGGAATAGAAGCGCAGTTGGTATGGAAACTGTTGTTCCAGGTGGACGAAGGGCTCCTTATGGAGCCTGTTGCTGACTATGCCGGGATGTTGGAAGGAATGGCGGCGGCGGAGCTTCTTTCTTTAGTGAGAGAGGCTAAGAGGCGGCTGAAGGAAATAGGGCAAGAACAAGATGCAGCCATCTCGGAGGTAAGGAACGAACGTTCCGTGGAACTTTATGTCGACAGGCAATACCACATTCGCCTGGGTAGCCCTCAAGGCCAGGAGATTTCTTTCCGGCCGCTGGTTCGGTCGTTGTTCATCCTCTTTCTGAAACACCCTGAGGGGATTCTTCTCAAGGAGCGCATCCATTTTCGGGAGGAGCTGGAGGAAATATACGAAGTTATCGCGCCACATGTCGATGCACAAGACAGGCGCCGCAGGGTGAGACGACTGACCGATTCTGAAGAAAACGCATTCAGCGAGAACCTTTCGGTGCTCAATGCAACCTTGGACCGAATCCTTCCGCTCACTCAAGCGCAGGATGTCAAGGTCCAGGGCAATAACGGCCACCACAGGAGGGTTCCGCTCTCGCCACTGCAAGTACATTGGGAACAATGAAACAATTCAGATCCATAGAAGAACTGCTCAAGGTCCTTGCCCGGGAGAAGGAGCTGCTGAAGGAAATGTTCGCAAAACGGAAATCTCTGTCCTTCCGCAGGGATATTGCGGAGGATCTGGTGGACGGTGACGCCAGGCGGCTGGACCTGCTGCTGGAATACGGCGTACTGCGGCAGAATGCCGGTTTCCTGGAGCTGGAGGAGAGTTATTTGCGCTTCTTCGAAGAGGTCCTTCAGGTGAATGAGGAGATAGCCATCTCCAGCGTGAAGGATTACATCGATACCCTGAACCAGCACATCGACTACTGGCTCAAGGAAACCAACCCGCGAAGGAAGCTCAGCTATCACAGGGCCGTCGTCCGTACCCTCTACAACATTGCAGGGGCCGTGCTGCGGAGCACTGTGGACCTCAAACGCAATGTGGATACGGTCTATAAGAACGAGCCCAACTACCTGATCAAAAAGGAAAAACTGGTGCATCTGGACCAGAAACACGATATCATCAAAGCACTTATCGTGGAGTGCGAACGGGTGATGGACGAAGGCCAGAAAGCGTTCTTCTCATCGGCCATGGACGGTGTCCTGCGTCAGGCAGTAGGTGAAGTGCGGCTGAGCCTGAACGATGCCTACCACAGCCTCATCGAGATCAACCGGCAAATCCTGGAATACCTGAATCTCATCGAGTATCAGAACCGCCTGCTCCAGAAAATCCGCACGCTCAAGTACCTCCGCGACCAGCTCACCATCACGGAATACACGGACATACGGCGTCGGGCGCTCATGGAAAGCCCGGTCTGGATGGATCCGCTGCCACGGTACAGGCTCAAGCTTTCCCTGGACAGCCTTCTCAACGATGAAGATGCTCTGTCGGTGCTTCGAAGCGTCGTGCAAAAGGGCAAGACAGGTGCAATCGGCCGGGAAACCGCCGGCGCCATCGGCCCGGAATTCCTGGAAACGGCCTCCAGAAAGGTGGAAATGGTGGACCAGCAGGAAATGTACAACCTCTTCCGGGCGCAGGGTAAGGACCTTTTCTCTTTCGTGGTGGATTTTGAATATAAGGTGCCTATGGATGATGGGCAGAAACTGGTGCTCTTTTGCCAGCTGGCGACCCTCTATCCCGATGGAATCCAGCTGGAGTCTGGACGCTGGGAGCAAAGCTCCATGACCATCCATGAAAAAAACTGTTTTGTCGAACATCCTATAATCTATCCCAAATAATGCAGTACACAAGGGAAATATTCGATACGCTTTCCAAGGGCGCCTTCATATCGGCCGACAGCACCTCGCAGCAGGTGCGGCGCTGGTACGATGCCCTGGATGACGGATTCCAGGAGTATCGGGCCTATTACGAAGGCGTCGGCTTCATCCTGGAAAGCGGCGACGGCTATTTCTATTTCAGCCGCAAGGAGAGCAAGGCGGACTTGCAGCGAAAGCTGGAGGCATTGCTACGCTGGATCGATTACATCGACTTCCTGAAAACCTTCAATTCCACCTTCGGTCCGGGTTTCGAGTTCACGCCGTCGGACATCGTGATTGCCATCTCGGGCGATGTAGAGCTCAAGGACAAGGCCGGAAAGCTTTTCCCGGGGGTGAAAAACTTCTCCGATGTGGCGGAAAAGATCACCCGGGAGCTGGAAGCAATCGGTTTTGCGGAGATGCTCAATGAGCTGGAAGGGAGCTACCGCGTCACAGCGGCCTTCCACTATATCGAAGAAATGATGGATATCATAGCCGTTTCGGAGGAGGTGAAAGATGAGATACCTCAATAAAATCGTTTTTATCAACAGTGCGCACATTCCCTATGCCGAGGTCAGCCTCGACGGAAACGTGCATCTAATCGGGAATCAGGGGGCTGGAAAGAGCACGGTCCTGCGGGCGTTGCTGTTCTTCTACAATGCCGATAAACTGAAGCTGGGCATCCCGCGGGAGAAGAAAAGTTTCGACGCCTTCTATTTTGACAAGCATAATTCCTACATCGTTTATGAAGTGGTGCGGGAGACGGGCCGCTACTTCATCGTGGCTTTCCGGCATGCAGGCCGCGTGGCCTTCCGCTTTGTGGATACTGCTTATGACCGCGGCTTTTTTATGGACGATGACAACATGGTATACTCCGACTGGTGGCACATCCGAAGCCGCATCCCGGAAAAGGTGTATATCAGCGGAATCGTTGACCATTATGACACTTTCCGGGATATCATCTTCGGGAACAATGCCGGTCTCCCTGCGGCCTACAGGAAATTCTGCATTGCCGAGAGTTCCCGTTATCAGAACATCCCGCGCACCATCCAGAACGTGTTCCTGAATTCCCGCCTGGATGCCGACTTCATCAAGCAGACCATCATCCGTTCCCTGACGGAGGCGGAGGAGGGGATAGACCTGGGGTTCTACCGTCATGCGGTGGAGGAGTTCAGGCAGCAGTATGCCGATATCGAGAAGTGGTTCATTAAGGAAAAAAACGGGCGTATCCGGATCCGGGATGCGGCGGACAAAGTGATAGATGCATACCGTAACATTCTTTTTTCTAACGGGAAAATCATCACGCTGGGGGCGCAGTTCAAGTATGCAATGCGGCGGGATTCGGAGGTGATTCCCTCGCTGGAGGCCCGGGAAAAACTGCTGCTGGAAGAAAAGCAGCGCGTGGACCGGCTCATTGCCGACGAAGACAAAAGCTACCGCAGCGAACGGGACTCCCTGCAGCGGAGCCTGGGAACCGTGGAGACCGAGCTCGCAACTATTCGTGCACTACAGAAAAAATACGACTCCATGGACATCCCTGCGCTGATTCGCAGAATTGAAGCCGAAGGCCGCGTAAAGGCGGAACTCGACAGGCAGGAAAGCGTCCTCGGAAGTCTCACCAAGGCTTATGTGAATGTCCGGGACAAGTACAAAGGGTTATCCGATACCATCCGCCAGACGCTCAGGGATTTCGAGACGGAGCAGCGCTCCCGCCTTCAGGACCTTCGGGAAAAGTATGTATCAGAGCTGTCTCGTGCCGATGATGCCCTGCGCCTTCGTGATGAGAAGACCCATGCGTGGTTTGATGAAGCCTCGGCAGAAGCCGATGCCGCTTTCCGTGCTCTTTTGGATGAAGAGAGCCGGGTGAAGGAGAGTCGTGTGCGCGTAGGACTTTCACACCCGTATGGGGACAAAACATCCGGCCTGGAGGAAAAGAAGCGCAGCCTGGAGGCAAAGGCTCATGAACTGAAACAGAAATCGCTTTCGCTGGGGGCGAAGATCGATTCCCTGCTTCATGAGGCGGAACTCAAGGAAAAAGATCTCTCCTCAGCCGGGGAGCATGCCGATGAGGCGTTTGTGAGGGAAATCGCGGCTTACCAGAAGCAGATAGATGCGATGGATACCCTGCTTGGGCGCAGCAAAGGGTCTCTTCTTGGATGGCTTCAAGAGAATCGTCCCGGTTGGGCGGAGAGTATCGGCAAGGTGGCGGGAGAAGAGATTCTCTACACTCCCGGGATGAATCCGCAGCTTGCTCCGGACGAGGGTGTTTTTTACGGCGTCCGTCTGGATTTGGACTCCTTGGAGCGGCAAATCCGTACGCCCGAGGAGCTGGCGGCCGAAAAGGCCGGACTGGAAAGGGAACGGGATTCCGTCAAGAGGCAGCAGGCTGACTCCTGGAACGCTTGCCGGGATGCCATAGACAAGATGCGTCAGGAATATTCGGCCAAGATCCGCATCTTACGGGAAGAGAAGCATGCCGCAGAGGCGGAAAACGCCATGATTCCTTCCCAACTCTCGCAGGTTGAGATGGCGATTTCGCAGGCTCTTGAAGCCGAGAAGGCCTGGCGGGAGAGCGAAAGGGTAAAGATCGAGGCCACCCTGACGGACCTCGCCGCCCGCAAAGATGACGCCGGAAAACAGCGGGAGAAGATTATGCGGGAGCGTGACCGGCGAATCCGGGAATCTCTCCGCGAGCGGGAGGCCCGGAAGGCGGAGCTGGAGGCGGCACTCAAAGAACGGTCTGATGAAATCGCTGTCGAATTATCTGAGCGTGAGAAGGATACTTCATCCAAACTGGAACGGTTGAAAGCCCAGGAGACCGCAGAACTATCCGGACAGGGCGCTGACGTCGCGGCCATCCATAAGCTGGAAACGTCAATCAGCCAGCTAAGGGCTGAACTGCAATACATTGCCGGAAAGCTCAAAGATTACCATGATTATCTGAAAGACAAGGAAGACCATCTGGACCGGGAGGAGGAAACCAAAGAGAAAAAGAAAGCGGTTCAGGCCAAACAGGATTCCTTGGACCGTCGACATCAGGCAACTGCCGAAAAGCATCAGGCTCAAAAAGCCGAGAATGACAAGAGGCTTCATGATGTCGCGGGCTCCTTGCAGGAGCTTCGCAAGGGTCTTGAGGAGGCGCAACTCTTCCTGGATGACACCCGCGTGTGTCCGCAGGAAGTCCGGGATGTCCCGGAAGAAGAGAGCAAGGAGGACCTGCCAAGAATCCTGAATGAACTGAAATCCTTCATCTTCGACCGTACCAACCGGCGGGAAGATTTGCGTTCCGTTACCAACAGTTTCAAAGGCAATTTCTCTGCCCGGAACACCTTCAAGTTCCGCACGGAGCTGTTCTCCGACGAGGATTATATGAGTTTCGCGGCAGACCTCTCGGACTTTGTGGAGAACGACATGATTTCTACCTACTCGGAACGCGTAAGCCATCAGTATGAGGACATCCTCCAGCGCATTTCCAAAGAGGTGGGGGATCTGACCGGCCGTTCCAGCGAAGTCAGCAAAACCATCGGCGAGATCAATGCCGATTTCCGGGAGCGCAATTTCGCTGGTGTCATCAAGGATATTTCCCTCCGTTGGGTAAGCAGCGAAGATCCGCTGATGCAACTGCTTGTGAAGATACGGGATTTCACGCTGGAGAATTCTTTTGGTTTCGGAGCGGTGAATCTCTTCTCTGTGGAAGAAGACCGGCGAAACCTGACGGACCAGACCATCCAGTTTCTCAAAAGCCTTCAGCGGCATCTGGAAGCAGATCCGCAGCGACGTATGCTGGACCTTGGAGACACCTTTACCCTGCAGTTCCGGGTCATCGAGAATGACAACGATACCGGCTGGACGGAGCGCGTTTCCACCGTTGGCTCCGACGGAACGGACGTTCTGGTAAAGGCCATGGTGAACATCATGCTGCTGAATGTTTTCAAGCGGAAGGCCAGCAAGAAGTTCGGGGATTTCTGCCTCCACTGCATGATGGACGAAATCGGCCGCCTTCATCCCCGGAATGTGCGGGGGATTCTCCAGTTTGCCGGCAGCCGCAACATCTGGCTGGTGAACGGTTCGCCAACTACCTACGATGTTGGGGACTACAAATATACATACGCCCTGGACAAGGACGTTGATTCCAACACCCGGATTATTCCGCTGATTGCCATACACAATGCCCATGAAACTGAATAAGACTTTGTCTGAGACGCTGTGGCGCCTATTACAAGGAGAATCTGTTCCCGGAAGCGCCCTGGGTGCAGATTGGCTTGGAACGCTCCAAGCAGAAGGCATGGTAACGGTGGTCTCCCATGGCAGCAGACGGACAGTAAAGGCCATAGACAGGGAGAGGCTGATGGGCTTTCTGCAAAGGACATTGGATCTTCCGGAGAGGGAGTCCGTCTGGGCTTTGCTGGAAGGGACGAAAGCAGGGGAGCGTGCAGGTCTTGTTCACCTCACGGGCGATTCCAAATACAATGCGTACCGCAGCATGTTCGGCTTCCTGGTGAACAGTTATGAACCCGTGCCGTGTTTTCTGAAAGACCGCATTATGACGGTGTGCCCTCCGGAGGGGACATTCACATATATTTCTGATTTCCAGGCGTTCCGTCCGGCTCCGGATGTCACCGTAGTGGGCATTGAAAATGCAGAGAATTTCCGTTTGATCCGTAGGCAGCGGTCTTTTTTCGGGCAGGTTCTGTTCGGCCGCAAACTGTTGTTCGTCAGCCGGTATCCACAAAACGGAGACCTTGTAAAGTGGCTGAAAAGCATTCCCAATGATTATTATCATTTCGGGGACCTGGACCTTGCAGGGGTGAATATCTTTCTGACTGAGTTCTATGCTAAAATCGGCCCACGGGCCCGCTTCCTCGTTCCTTCGGATGCCCGGGAGCGGCTTCTCAAAGGCAGTGCGGCACGTTATGACGAACAGTATCAGCATTTCCGGAACATGCGGGTGACGGATTCCCGTGTGCAGCCTCTCGTCGACCTTATCAACGCTTGTCACCGGGGCTATGATCAAGAAGGGTTTATAGAATATGCGGATATTCGCTGAAAATAACTAACTTTGTACGAATGAATACAAAGACAATAACTATATGAGTGTTTTCAAAGACAAAACGCTGCTTATTACCGGAGGTACTGGCAGCTTTGGTAATGCAGTGTTGAACCGTTTTCTGCGTACGGATATCGGCGAGATACGTATTTTCAGCCGAGACGAGAAGAAGCAGGACGACATGCGTCACGACTTTCAGGCCAGGATGCCTGAGGTGGCGAACAAGATAAAGTCCTACACCGGCATCGTAAACAAGATGGTGTGGAGGAAGTTCTAACCACACAGTCATGCCCGGCTCCGACCGGGCATCTTTTATTTGTAACAGAGCATAGTAATTGAGTATGACCCAAGACGAACTTTGGCTCGCCAAATGGCAAGAAGCCATCGACTTTCTTGAAACCAACCACCGCAAACCCTCCAAGTTTATCCCGGAGGAACGCAACATGCGCTCATGGTGGAAGCACAACAAGAAGTTGATGAATGCCGGTGAATTGAAGCCGGAACGTCTGGAGATGTTTAAGCAGCTGCTGGAGATAGGCGAGAAATATAAACACGTGAATCAGTATCAGTGATTGTGCCGTGAATAGCGCAAATGTCGCAACCATCTTTCCCCGGCGCAACGCACTACCACCACAGACCCATGAAAACCACAATAACAGAAGACAAGAAGTGGACTGTAATCAGCAGTGAGTATATCATTCGGCGGCCGTGGCTGACGGCGCGGCGTGATGTGGCGCGGCTGCCGGACGGGCGTGTCAATAATGAGTATTATGTGCTGGAATATCCTGATTGGGTGAATATAATCGCCATCACGGAGGAGGGCGATTTTGTCCTTGAGAGGCAGTACAGGCATGCGCTGGGGAATACTTGTTATGAATTGCCGTGCGGGGTCATTGAGGCGGGGGAGACGCCGCTGGAAGCTGCAAAGCGGGAGCTCTTGGAAGAAACCGGATATGCCGGCGGCACTTGGCAGGAGTGGATGAAGTTGGCTCCGAATCCGGCCACAAGCACCAATTATGCGCACAGCTTTCTTGCCGTCGGTGTCAAAAAAGTGGCCGATCAGCACCTTGATGCCACGGAGGATATAGATGTTTACCTGAAGAGCCCGGCGTTCGTGAAGGAGCTGCTGGAAAACAACCAGATTATCCAGGCCCTCATGGCCGCTCCGCTTTGGAAATATTTTAGCATTATGGACCGCTGATATAGGGCGGACAAAAACGAGGCCACGAAGATAAAAAGTTGTATCTTTGTGGCTGATTTTTTAGATGCGTAAATACAAGTACCAAATGAAAAATTTTTTACCCATTCTCGCATGCCTGGCCGTTCTGGTGGGGTGCGGCAATAACCCTCAAAAGCAAGAAGATATGAAAGAACTTCAAGAAGTTGTCGGCCGAAAGAATTTTGGGCCGAACCATGCCCTCATGACCGTTCCGCAGCCCTGCGTGATGATCGCCACCTGGGACAAGGATCACAACCCGGACGTGATGATGGCCGCCTGGGCAGGACAGTACGACGCAAAACAGATCGTTATCTCCCTCTCTAAGCATAAAACAACTGATAATCTGGAGCTTACCGGCGCCTTTACCGTAAGTTTTGCCGATGAACGCACCGTGGCCGAGTCCGACTATTTCGGCCTTGTGAGCGGCAAACAGGTGCCGGACAAGGTGGCCCGCGCCGGCTTCACCATCACCCCCAGCCCCAACGTGGACGCGCCCATCATCAACGAATATCCGCTGACGTTGGAATGCAAGGTGCTGAGTTTCAAGGACGGAGCCCTTATCGGCGAGGTGGTAAACATGAGTGCCGACGAGAGCATCCTGACCGACGGCAAGGTTGACTTCGCCAAGCTCAAACCCATCGTGTTCGATGCCGCGGGCGTCTGCTACCGCGCAGTTGGCGACGTCGTCGGTGGCGCTTGGGATGCCGGCAAGGTGTTCACAAAGTAGAACGCTAAACCTTCCTGATCACCCTGGCTGGATTCCCGACAGCAACGACCCCATCCGGAATGTCCCGTGTAACGACGGACCCGGCGCCGATGGTCACATTGCTGCCAATCTTCACGCCAGGGAGGATGGTAACGCTCCCGCCAATCCAAACATTGTTGCCGATTGTGACCGCATCGGCCCATTCCCTGCGGCTGTTGCGCTCCACGGGATCGGTGCTGTGACAGGCAGTGTAGATGCTGACATTCGGCCCGATGAAACAGTCGTCGCCGATAGTTACCGGAGCCTCGTCCAGCACAGTGAAATGGAAGTTTGCGAAGAATCGCTTCCCGACGCGGATCTGCTTCCCGTAATCGCAGTAAAACGGCTGATTGATAATGATTTCGTCATCGCCGATGCTCCCAAGAAGCGATTTGAGTATCTTCAGCCGTTCATCGCCTGCCGACGGAGACAGGGCATTGTATCGGTGGATGGTCTCTTTCACCCTGCCAAGTTCTTCAAGGAGTTCAGGGTCTGTGGCCGAATAGACCTGTCCGGAAAGCATTTTCTCTTTTTCTGTCATAGCGTGCAGTTTGCAGCACCAAAGTTACCACTTTTTCGGGAATTATTTTAAAAGCGTCCTTCGGGGCGCTTTTTCTTTTTGCGTATCGGAGTATAAGTTTTCGAAGGTTTCGAACGTAAGAGTTGACACGGAGGGGTAGAGGCGAAAGGGATGTATTGTACGTAAAAGATGACGCGGAGGGTATTAAGTAGATTTGAGCATCCGGTGGATTTTCAGTATTTTTGCAGCGTTCCGTTCAGTATTGAGAATATGAGAGTACTTTTTGTCTGCCACGGCAATATTTGCCGAAGCGCCATGGCGGAGTTTATCCTGAAGGCGCTGGTAAAAGCCAAAGGCATTGAAGATCAGTTTTATATCGAGTCTGCAGCCGTATCGGACGAAGAGATTGGCAACCCAATCTATCCGCCGGCAAAGCGCTGTCTTAGCCAGCACGGCGTGTGGTTCGACCCGGCAAAACGCGCCCGCCAAGTCAGCAGGGCCGATTACGACCGCTTCGACCGTATTATCTGCATGGACGCATCTAACCTTCGGCTAATCAAGCGTTTCATGCCCGAAGATCCGGAAGGCAAGATTCATCTGATGATGTCTTATACTGGCGTAGGCCGCGATGTGGCGGACCCGTGGTACACCGGCGATTTTGAAACGACCTTCCAGGACATTCTGGAAGGCTGCGAGGCAATGCTTTTACCGTTATGACACTCTATGATTCAATGCTGGCGGCTGCCGATCCGTCGCAAGTGGAAGGTCTGAGCCGATTCTTCAAGACGGCCCCGGGACAGTACGGCGAAGGCGATAAATTCCTGGGGATCAAAGTCCCCGTAACACGTTCGATCGTAAAGGCGTGCTGGAAGAGCACCGACTTCGAAGAGTTGGAGCGTTGCATAGGCAGCGAGTATCATGAAATACGCCTTGCCGCCCTTCTCACCCTGGTGGAAATCTTCTCGCATGCAAAGCAATACGCACGGAATGAGGCGGCCTGTCATTCTGAGCGCAGCGAAGAATCTCTGCGCAGCAGATGCATCGACTTCTACCTCTCCCACACCGACAGCATCAACAACTGGGACCTGGTGGACCTGAGTTGCTATCCGCTTCTTGGGGCATGGCTGCTGGACAAGGACCGCAGCATCCTATATGACCTTGCCCGCAGCGGAAAGACCATCTGGGAGCAGCGCATCGGCATTGTTTCCACTATGACCTTTATCCGGTACGGGCAGCTTGATGATACTTTCGCAATTGCCGATATCCTCCTTCATCATCAGCACGACCTGATTCACAAAGCCGTCGGCTGGCTCCTTCGCGAGGCCGGAAAACGTGACCGTGATGCGCTGGAGGCTTACTTGCAAGGCCAACCGGGCATCTGTCATTCTGAGCTAAGCGAAGAATCTGCATCCCGCTACCGCCAGATGCCGCGTTACCTGCAAATGCCCCGCACAATGCTCCGTTATGCAATTGAAAAATTCCCGGAGTCAGAGCGGCGACGTTATCTTAAAGGCGAAGTGCGCGGCTAAAGGCCGGGTGCTGCAAACTCAGCTCAGCGCCCTCAGACCGGTGGACCGGTATGGACACCAGCAAAGCATTAAAGGCTTTGGTCAAACGAACAAGCGCCGATAGTATTCGGCTTTTCGTTCCAGTGGAAGGGGATAGGCGCGGGATGTTGAGGGCATGCGCCAGAAGCGGATGGGGGCAGGTGAGAAGGACGACGCAGAAGGATAATCAGCAAAGACGGCATCGTAGGGAATCTCTACGTATTCACCAACTGCTGGGGCGGGGCAGGAAAAGCGCTCAGCGATGATGCCGGTGGCCTTTTCGCCGGTGGTAATCAGGTTCCGGCAGGATGGGATGCGGCGAAGAAGGGCGGGGATGTCGCTTGGCGTGACCACTTCCAGGAAGGCGTCGGATGCGTTGTCTTTAAGGCGCCGCACTTCGCATGCTGTGTCGTAAAAAGCCAAACCTGCATCTGTACAGAACTGCCGGATGAGGGCTTCGTCGAAGCGCTTGGCAGCAGGGATGCAGAAATGGTCTTTGTCTCCGAAATGTATCAGGCCCATGATGCGCCAAAAGTCATTGATCCAATTAGGGTAGTAGAACTCAATGCTCCAACGGTGCGGCTGGGGCGGGAAACTGCCCAGAAAGAGCATGCGTGCTCCGTCGGGCAGGAACGGCTCAAATGGGTGACGTTCGGTATTCATCCGCTATTCCCACTCAATCGTTGCCGGGGGTTTGGAGGAGATGTCGTAGACTACTCTGTTGACGCCGCGCACTTTGCGGATTATTTGGTTGGAGATGTCACGCAGGAAGTCGTAGGGAAGGGGGAACCAGTCGGCGGTCATTGCGTCTGTGGAGATTACGGCCCTGAGGGCTACGGGGTTTTCGTAGGTTCTTTCGTCGCCCATTACGCCTACGCTTTTGACAGGAAGCAGGATAACTCCTGCCTGCCAGATGGCGTCGTAGAGGTTGCTTGCCATTAAGCGAGGGTCCGATGCTGAATGGAAGCCCATGCCGGTGCAGTCGTACTCGCGTAGTCCGCGGATGAAGATGTCGTCGGCTTCGCGAAGCACGGCAAGCTTTTCTTCAGTGACTTCGCCCAGAAGGCGGATTGCCAGTGACGGGCCTGGGAAGGGATGGCGGTTCACAAGTTCTTCCTTGATGCCGAGGGCGCGGCCGACGCGGCGCACTTCGTCTTTGAAGAGCATCCTCAGCGGTTCTACAATCTTGAGATTCATCTCTTCAGGCAAACCGCCTACGTTGTGATGGCTCTTGATTTTGGAGGCAATGCCGGGGATGCCGGCGCTTTCAATCACATCGGGATAAATGGTGCCTTGGGCCAGCCAGCGTGCGTTTTCGATGGTCTTGGCGTAGCTGTCGAAAGTCTCGACGAACTTCCTGCCGATAATCTTCCGCTTGGCCTCCGGCTCCGTTACGCCCCTGAGCGCCTCAAGGAAAGCGGCGGAGGCATCGGCCCCTATTACGTTGAGGCCCATGTCTTTATAGGATGCAAGGACATTCTCGAACTCGTTCTTGCGAAGCAGGCCGTTGTTCACGAAGATGCAGGTGAGCCTGTTGCCGATGGCCCTATGCAGCAGCACCCCGGTAACGGTGGAATCCACGCCTCCGGACAGGCCAAGGATCACTTTTTCATCGCCGATCTGCCTGCGAAGCGCCTCCACGGTAGTCTCTATGAAAGAGTCCGGCGTCCAGTCGCCCTTGCAGCCGCAGATGCGGATAGCGAAATTCTCCAGCATCCGCGCGCCTTCACTTGTGTGGAAGACCTCGGGATGGAACTGCACGGCGTATGTGGGCTCGTTCGTGAACTCGAAGGCCGCGTTGGTTACATCTGCAGTGGAGGCTATGACTTTGGCGCCGTCGGGCAAGGCCGATATGCTGTCCCCGTGCGACATCCAGACCTGGCTTTCCTGCGGCACGCCTTCAAAGAGGGGAGAAGGGGCCACGACGGAGAGGATGGCCCTGCCGTATTCGCGGGTGTCGGCAGCTTCGACTTTTCCGCCCCCGGTGTGGGCCAGATACTGGGCGCCGTAGCAGATCCCGAGAAGCGGGAAACGGCCGCGGATGGCGCTCAAATCGGCTTTTGGGGCATTGGCGTCGCGCACTGAACAGGGACTGCCGGAAAGGATGACTCCCTTGACGGACGCGTCCAGCGCAGGGATTTTGTTGTAGGGATAAATTTCGCAAAAGACATTTGCCTCCCTCAGACGTCGGCCGATAAGCTGCGTCACCTGAGATCCGAAGTCCAGTATGAGAATCTTGTCCATATTATGAATCTTGTTTTCCGGGATGGTGCTCCAGCACGGCGCGATGCCAGGTGCGGGTGTCGATGTGGGTATAGATTTCTGTAGTGAGAATGCTTTCGTGGCCGAGCATTTCCTGCACTGTGCGCAGATCGGCCCCGTTTTCTATAAGGTGCGTGGCGAAGCTGTGGCGGAAGGTGTGGGGCGAAATCTCCTTCTGAATGCCGGCCGCCATGGCCTGCTCCTTCACCAGATTGAAAAGGGAAACCCTGCTGAGCGGCTTGCCGAAGCGGCTCAGGAAAAGATAATCGTCCCATGCGCGGGATGCAGGCTCCGGCCGGTCTTCCAGATAGGCGCGGATGGCATTGGCGGCCACTTCGCCCATCGGCACCAGGCGCTGCTTGTCGCCCTTGCCGATGACATCCACGAAGCCTTCGTCCAGATGAACGTGCGAGATTCTGAGCCCCGCCGCCTCGCTTACTCGGAGGCCGCAGCTGTAGAGAACCTCCAGGATAGCCCTGTTCCGCTTGCCGAAGGGCGCTTTCAAATCCACCGACTCCAGGATTGCCGTCACTTCTTCAACGCTGAGCACGGCCGGCAGGTACTTCCCAAGCTTTGGCGAATCCACCCGGTCGCAGGGATTGTCCTTCACCTCGCCCTCCTCCACGCACCAGTCGAAGAAACTGCGAAGGGAGCTCAGAAGCCGTGCAAGACTGCGTTTGGAAAGGCCGTCGGCAGAAACTTTGCCAAGATATGCCTCGATGTCTTCCGTGCCGATTTGCGATGGCTCGCGGCCGCAACTTTCCAGAAAGGCATCGACGTCGTGGCAGTAGGAGGTCACCGTATTGGGAGACATCCTTCGTTCCAGCCTGAGGTAGTTCCTGTAGTCGTCGATTATCATTTGGTATGGTTTTAAAAATGGCCTGCTTTAACGCCCTGTTCCGGGCAAATGCAGGCCATTTTTCTAAAGTGTGCCGTACTTTTTGCCGTACAGAAGCATCTGGCCCAGGTAGTCGTCCGTGTAAACGGGGACGTAGTCGGTCACTGTGCCGTCTTCTGCAACTACCGGCTGGATGTCCGGATTCACGAAGCCGCCGTAGGGCTTCAGGTTCAGGGCCTCGTAGCGCTCTTTCACCTCTTTGTGCAGGGCAGGGTCGATGTTTACCGCGTAAGTTTCGATAAGGTTCTTTCCAGCCTCGTAGTCACCTTCGCTTTTGATGCGCTGGATTTCGGCCAGAAGTTCTGCAAAGAGGGCGCGGAGTTTCACGTAATCATTGACTACGAAATAGGTCTTGCCGTTTTTGACCTTCTTGACGATGACCTTGTCCTTTGCACCTTTCTCCAGGCACCACTGGGCGATGAGTTTGCGGTTCTGCATGTGGGCTTCCGTGTTGGGGCGGCCAAGCTCCACACGCGTGAACTGCACCATCAGGCCGTTGCGGATGTAGTTGGCATATTCGGCCTTGTAGGCCTCCGGATCCGGCATTATGCCAAGTTCCACCATCTTGGGATCGGCAGTATAATAGAGGCCGAAGAGGTCTGCCCTTGCTTCCTCCAGGGCCGATGCGTATTCGCCCATGGCTGTGGTGCTTACACCAGGCAGCAGCTGCCCTGAGCCGTGGCCCAGGCATTCGTGGAGGTCGGTGTGGATTTCATCGGCAAGGGTGCCCCATTTCTTGGCCATCTCGATTTCCTTCTTGCTATATGCGAACTCCGAGAGCGTGCTGGTAGGAAGCTCTTGGGCTGCATAATCGTAGGTGTGCGTGATGTTGGCAATGGTGACGCTCTTGGAGCCATGCTCCTTGCGGATCCAGTCTGCATTGGGCAGGTTTATGCCGATGGGCGTAGAAGGATAGCTGTCCCCGGACAGGCATACCGCATTGATAACCTTTGCCGATATGCCCTTCACCACCTTTTTCTTGAAGCGGGGATCGACGGGGGAGTTGTCTTCGAACCATTGGGCGTTTGCCGACAGGATCTCCGTGCGCTTGGAGGCCTCGAAGTCCTTAATGTTCACGTAGCCTTCCCAGGAGGCTTTGCGGCCCAGAGGGTCATTGTAGTCTTCTATGAAGCCGTTGATGAAATCGACAGTGCCGAGGGTGTCCTTAACCCATTCGATGTTGAATTTGTCCCAGAGGTGCAGGTCGCCCGTGTTGTAGTATTCTATAAGAAGGCCGATGGCTCGCTTCTGGATGTCGTTTTCGGCCACTTCGCGGGCGCGGGCAAGCTCTTCGCAAATCTTTTCGATGGCAGGGGAGTAAAGGCCGCCCACCTTCCAGGGAAGTTCGCGGATTTTGCCGTCCGGTCCTTTGACCACCTTGGTGTTGAGGCCCCAGGAGATAGGCTCCGGGTCTGAAGGGTCAACTATGCCCTGATAGTACTTCTCGACCTCTTCGCGCGTTACGCCTTCGTAATAATTGACTGCCGATTGTTTGACGATGTCCCCGGAAGTTTCGGTGGAGCGGCGCTGCGGCCACACGGCGGGGTTGTAGATTACATCAAGAAGGCCTTCATCATCTACGCCGGCCTGCGAGAGAAGGCTTGCGAAATATTCCTGAGGGCAGGCGGGGAAAATCTTGTCCTCGGCATAGTGGTGATGGATGCCGTTGGAGAAGAAGACGCGTTTTGCATATACCAGGAAGTCCTGGTACTGAGGCGTTTCCGTGTCGATGCCAGGGGCAGTGAGGATGGCTTCCAGCGCATGCCTTACGCGAAGGTTGTCGCGGCAGTTCTGGTCCCAGAGGATGTCGCGGCCGTATTTTGCCGCCTCTGCAAGGTGGTAGGCGTATTCTTTTTGCTGCAGGCTTAGATTTTCCCAGCCCGGTATCTGGTAACGCATGACTTTGAGGTCTGCGAAACTGTCGATTGTGTAACGGAATTTAGGGGTGTCGTTTTCCTGTGAAGGATTGTTGCAGCCTGCGAGGAAAAGAGCTGTTCCTGTTAGGAAGGTCATTTTAGCTATGGTATTCATTTTTATGACTGTTTTTCCTGCCGATGGCAGGTTAAAGTGCAAATTTAATAAAAATATAGTTAAATTTGCAGAATAATGCGTTGCGCACGTTTCATATCAATGCTGCTTGCCTTTATGTTGGCATGTTTATCCTGTTCCAAAGACCCGGTCTTTGAGCTGGACAGCGCCACCGGCGAATCGCTTCCCTCCGCAAGCCGTTTGCCTTCAGACGAGGTGCGTCATGTAATGATAATGGTATCAGCTGGTTATAACAGCCTGTCGGAATACCTGAAGGAGGACTTGAAGGAACTCTCGCAGGGATATCTTCCCAAAGGGAAGTACAGGTCGGCAAATGTCCTTCTCGTGCTGTCCCGCACCACCGATTCTTTCGGAGATTACAATACCTCAAAGCCTATGGTCCTGTACAGACTGCACTCGGACCTCAGCGGCAACGCCGTGGCCGACACCCTGAAAATCTGGCAGGATACCCCGATATGCAAAGCGGACAATTTCAACGAAGCCATGCAATTCATCTACAACCGTTTCCCCGCCAAGGATTACGGCATGGTGTTTTCCTCCCACGCATCGGGCTGGCTTCCCGCCGAGTATTATAACGATCCGGACACTTATGAATATAAGCATGGGGCAAAGTCCCTGCGAAGCATAGGCCAGGACAAGATGGGCACCGTCTCATACGAGATGGAACTCAAAGAACTTATAGATGCCATCCCGTTCAAACTCAGTTATTTCCTTCTGGATGCATGCCTTTCCGGCTGCGTAGAAGTGGCCTACGCTTTCAAAGACAAGGCCGATATCGTGGGTTTCTCGCCAACTGAAGTGCTGGCAAACGGTTTCGATTATCTCACAATCACGCAGCATCTGCTGATGGACGAGCCGGACCCGGTGGCCGTATGCAAGGATTATTTTGCTTACTACGATGCACAGACGGGATCCAGCAGGTCGGCAACCATTTCCGTTGTGGATACACGGGAGATGGAGCCCCTGGCTGAGATTTGCGAAACCTTGTTTGAAAAATATCGCGATCAGATAAAAAGCCTTAATGGAAACTTGGTACAAGGCT
Source organism: Bacteroidales bacterium (assembly GCA_017477465.1). Taxonomy (GTDB): domain Bacteria; phylum Bacteroidota; class Bacteroidia; order Bacteroidales; family UBA932; genus Cryptobacteroides. The sequence continues at coordinate 16,780 of JAFUVU010000030.1, read as the reverse complement.
ATTTCCGTTTCGACAGGCATTTTTTCTACGACCTCAAGGACATTCTGCTGAAAGCCGGCATAACGGCCGAAGAAGAATCGGCCCTGGACGAGGCCCTGGACCGCTGTGTCATATACAAGGCAGCGACGCCGTATTTCCTTTCAATCCCCATCAATACTTACAGCGGCCTTTCCATGTACCTGCCTTCTATGGGCACCACTGTTCTTGACCAGTTCTACAAGGAGCAGATTTCCTGGAACGAAGCAACAAAACTAGTAAAATGATATGAAAGATTTTGTAAAGACCATGCTTGCCGTAGTCTGCGGCTACATTGTGCTCAGAATCATCGGCTTTTTGTTCTTCATGATTCTCATCGGCAGCGCGCTTGCAACCGGTGGCGGCAGCGTTTCACTCCCGCGTAGAGGCGTCCTGGACATGGACCTTTCCGCCTTTACGATTGCAGAGCAGACGCAGGATATGACAGCCTCGTCATCGGTGCTGTTCAGCGGCAACATGCTCCCTGCAGTTGGCCTTCGTGACGCTGTGGAAGCCATAAAGGTAGCTGCGTCGGACCCTGCAGTCCAGTATATCCTCCTGAGGGCCGAAGGTGCCACCGCAGGCATGTCGGATCTGGAAGAACTCCGTGCAGCCCTCACGGACTTCCGTCGCAGCGGCAAGGCCGTCATCGCCTATATGGAAAACCCTGGCAACGGCTCTTACTATCTTTCAACAGTTGCCGACAAGATCTACATGGGCACCCAGCATGGCGGGAATAGCTCGCTCATCGGCCTTTCAGGGCAACTGACCTTCGTTAAGGATGTCCTTGACAAGGTAGGCGTGAATGTGCAGCTTATCCGCCACGGCAAATACAAGAGCGCAGGGGAGATGTTCATCCGCAATTCCGCTTCGCCGGAAAACCGCGAGCAGAACCAGGTGATGATAAATTCGGCCTGGAAGGTGTTCTCTGGGGCAATTTCGGCCGCGCGTGAAATTCCTGAGGATGAATTCAATAGCCTCATCGACAACCTGGCCCTCAATTTCCCGGAGGACTTCCTCGCCAACAAACTTGCCGATGAACTGGTGGATCACGAAGCCCTGGTCCAGAAGCTGTGCACGCTTGCACAGGTGAGCGACTCCAAGGACCTTCGCCTGATGGCCTTCCCCGATTATGTGACTGCCCGCATCGGCGAAAGCTTCCCCGGCCGCAACAACGTCGCCGTCATCTATATGGATGGCGAAATCGTGGATGGAAAAGATTATCGCCAAGTGGCGGGGGACCGCTTTGTTCAAATAATCGACGAGGTGCGCAAAGACAAGAGCGTCAAGGCTGTGGTGCTTCGCGTCAATTCTCCCGGCGGCAGCGTTAGCGCATCGGTTAAAATCCGCACTGCACTGGATCTGCTGCAGAAAGAAAAGCCCCTGGTGGCATCTTACGGCAATTATGCTGCTTCGGGCGGTTACTGGATTTCCAACGGCTGCCAGAAAATCTATTCCGACGCAACAACCATTACCGGCTCCATCGGCGTATTCTCAATGATTCCGGAATTCTCCGAGGTTACAAAGAAAGTCGGCGTAGGCGTAGAAACCGTTGGCTCCAACAAGCACAGCGACATGTTCTCACTGATGCGCCCCTTCGACAATGCGGAACTGGCTTATATGCAGGCATCTGTGGAAGATATTTACGAAAGCTTCGTGAATCTTGTAGCCTCCAGCCGCGGCAAAGAACCTGCTGAGATTGACGCAATCGCCCAAGGCCGCGTGTGGACCGGCACCGATGCGCTTGAAATCGGCCTTGTTGACGAGATCGGCACTCTTCAGGATGCCATTTCCTACGCTGCGGCTCTTGCCGATTTCCACGCCTCCGACGAGTACAGCGTTGTGAATTATCCCAAGCCGCTTACCTTCTTTGAGGAGATGATGCTCTCCTTCGGCCAGACAAACGAGGAGCCTACAATCCTTGCAGGCACTCCTTTCGCCGCTATGGGCAAGGCCCTTGGCTCTGCCGTCAAAGGCAATCCGGCCGTGGTTTACGCCCGTATGCCTTACTCTTTGGAGATTAAGTAGTTATCGGCCGCAGATGGCCTTGAAATCGCACCACTCGCAGGTTTTGCTTTCGGTGGTGAGTTTGAAAGGAACTTCAAGGTTCACCATCTCGTCCAGCATTAGCTTCAGCCTTTCTTTTACAAGAGAGGTGAAAGCCGGGCTTTCCGGCATATCGGGCAGCGGTCCTGTGTAAAGGCGTCCGGTGCTGTAGATGCTGTTCACTATCGGCCTGTCTTTCAGGGAAGGATCGGCATGGGCGAAAAGGTCGTACATGAATAGCTGGAGGGCGATTTTTGGCCGGCCTTTGTTGCTTTCGCCGAAGAGCTTTTCCACTACCTCCGCCGCGTTGTCGTCGGTTATCAGGATGTCGTCGTCTTCCACTTTTCCGGTTTTGTAGTCCACTATGCGCACTTCGCCGTCTTTGTAGGAATCTATCCTGTCTATGTAGCCTTTGAAGCGGAAGCCTTCCCACTTGGTCTTCATCTTTTGCTCGAGGCCGATGATGCGGAAGCCTTCGCAGCCGCCGGTGCTCTTTAGGAGCGAAGCGTCGTGCTTAAGGACCGACAGGACATAGTCAAGAAGCACTTTTTCGAGCACGAGATTGCGCCCGCTCACCTCGATTGAACGAAGCTCCGCAAGGACTTCTTCGCGGATCATTCGCCTTAGGCCGGCCTTGTCCTTTATCATGGCGTCCAGATCGGCGGCCGTCACCAGGAGCTTCTTGCTGTAGAGCCTTTGCATGACATGGTGGAACGCGTTGCCCAGCATGCCCGAATCCAGGGACTCGGCAACATCGTCCTCCACCTGCAGGTTTTCTACAATCTGGTAGTAAAACTTGGCCTGACACGTAAGATAATTCTGTAATGCCGATGCCGACAGCTCCCGCGCCCGGATGGCGTCAACGTGCTCCTGCGTCTTTGGGATGATGTTTTTGGGCGGCACGGTGCAAAGGGCGGCCGATGCGACCTTTCGCTTGAGCTCGAAGCCGAAATGATACTCCAGCTGCTTGATGTAGCGGCTTTCTTCGCCGCTTTTGAGGCCTTCGGTGCGGCTGTCGTAGATGAGCCATATTTTTTCCGGCCTCTGGATCATGCGGTAGAAATAATAGGCCCAGACGGCATCCTGGTACTCGTATGTAGGCAGGCCGAAGCCTTTTCTAAGCTGGGGAGGTATGAACGAAGAGCTTACGCTGCGGCGCGGAAAGACGCCCTCGTTTGCGCTGAGGATGACTAAATTCTTGAAATCCAGGGCTCTGGTTTCCAGCGGGCCCATGATCTGTAGCCCTTTCAGCGGTTCGCCCTTGAAGGGGACCGAGATGCCCTCGAGCAGCCTTTCCAGCATGCGGAAATGGGTGCCGGGCAAAACTTCAAGGTCCACTCCCTGCAGTATGTTCAGCTGCGAGAGGCAGCGTTTTGCAAAGTCCAGCTCCAGAAGCATCTGTCCGTCAATGGCGAGCCTCTGCCCGATGAGCGTGACGATATCGGCAAAATATTGCTCCGTAGCGTGGTTCTGCTGGGTCGATGCTACCGTGGGCTTGGTGATTACGGGGCGGAAGAGAAGCTTCAAGACCGGGCCGACGAAGTCGCTTGCCGGGATGTAGTATTTGGCATCGGCCTTTATTTTGCGGATTTGTTCCTGCTCCTCCTGCGACAGTAGCTGCCTTAGGATGCCGGAGGAGAAAACTTCGCGCACTTGCCTGTGATAGAAGTAGTTGACGTCGCCCTTGTTGCGCATTTTCAGCTGCATCTGCCCCAAAGCGTGCAGGAGAGTGAAAACGGCGCTGGACGACATCGGGTATCCCATTGTGACGTTGATGCTGTCCTGTCCTTCGGGGATGGAGTTCAGAAGCGGCAGGAGCAGGCTCTCATCTGGCAGGACGAAGGCGGTCTCCACCGGGTCGCCTTTGATTTGCTGCAGAATCTGAGGGGCCAGTTTTGCTTCTCCGATGGCCGACGGCACGCTTATGACGGTGATTTCCGGCTTTTTAGTGCCGATGGGTTCCAAAGGGAAGGCCTGCGGGAAGTCTTCCAGGTTCCGCCTCATGAAAAAGGAGGACTGGTTTTCCTTGTTCCGGATTTCCTGGCTTTCGAAGTCCCATACGAAGCTTGCAAGGCCCGCATCGCGCATTTTTTTGAGAAGCAGGCGCTCGCACTCATTAAGTGCATTGAGGCCGACGAAAACGTATGACTCCACCTCCGGCAGTTCCGCATGCAGTATGTCCGCGACGCTGGCGCCTTCTTTTAGCTTGCCTGCAACGCTGCGGTAAACCATGCCTTCATAGGACAATCCCTTTTCCTGCAGCCTTGCGTTGAACTGCGTGTAGATGGGGTAGAGCTGGTTCCAGATGCGCAGAAACTTGTATTTGACGGAGCCCTCGCTTATCGACAGCGACTCTTTCCCGTCCCTGAAATGCGACAGGAAACTGTTGATTGCCGCGCGTTGATTGTCGCTTAGGTAGTCGAAATTGTCTTCCAGGGATTTGAGCTCCGACACGTTTTGCAGTATGGCGGAAGGGGAGACCAGGTATTTGTCTATGTCGTCGAAGTCCGATAGCATGACCTCTCCCCAATAGATGAATTCGTCCAGGGATTCTGCCTGGGGGTTGATGGAACGGTAAACGCTGTAAAGCTCCAGCAGCAGGTTAAGTTTGTCTGTGACCTGAGCGTGCGAGATCTTGTAGAAGAAGTCGTTCACTGTGTACATCGACGGGACAGGCAGGGGAGTGGCGTTTCCGCTTTCCCTCACAAGGTCGCCAAGGTATTTTCTGAAAAATACCATCGACCTCCTGTTTGGAAAGACAAAGCAGATTTGCCTGGTATGTAACTGGCCGTAATAATGTGCGGCCACTTGCTTTAAAAATGGTGTCATAATTTACTTTCGCTAAATTACAATTTTTTCCGGGAATTTGTCTATATTTGTCTTGTAAGTTTTTTGTACAACAATTTTAAAGGACAATACCATGAAGAAAAGATTCAGATGCCTGGTATGCGGATACGTTTACGAAGGCGAAAACCCTCCTGCAGAATGCCCCATCTGCCACGCAAAGGCCGATAAATTCGCAGAAATCAAAGAGGAAGAAGGCAAGCCCCAGTGGGCCTGCGAGCATGTAATCGGCGTGGCAAAAGGCTGCGATCCGGAGGTGCTGGCAGGCTTGAGGGAGCATTTCACGGGTGAATGTTCGGAAGTGGGCATGTACCTGGCAATGAGCCGCCAGGCAGAGCGTGAAGGCTATCCGGAAATTGCCGACGCATTCAAACGCTACGCCTTCGAAGAGGCCGACCATGCCGCCCGCATCGCCGAACTTCTGGGCGAAGTCGTCTGGGACACCGAAACCAACCTCAAGAAGCGCTACGAAGCCGAAGCCGGCGCCTGCGAAGGCAAGCTTGCCATTGCAACTCGCGCAAAGGCCCTCGGCTATGACGCAATCCACGACACAATCCACGAAATGGCAAAAGACGAAGCCCGCCATGGCGCCGGCTTCCTGGGCCTCTACAAACGTTACTTCAAGAAATAGATCTTCTAAGATTGTTTTACAGCCTCGCAACCTCAAAGCCTGCGAGGTTTTTTTAGTATTTTTCTGAGAATCATTATATTTGCATTGTTTTTTTATGGAAAGGCTAAGGCGCATATCTTCAATTATCCTGTTGGCGGTATTCCTGCCGGCATTTGTCGCGTCTGTCATCCATAAACATCCCGAGGAAGTCCATTTTCAGGAAGAATGCGTGCAGTGCTATCACCATCTTCCCCATCAGGGTCATATCGGCCAGTATAAGGGAGGCATCTCGGACTGTATTCTCTGCCATTTCCTTGGACTTCCGTTCATTGCAAGCCTTGTCGCTGTCATACTCTCTCCGGCTATGCTGGGAAAGACTTTATACTTTTTCCCCCGCATCGTCAGGATTGGAGTTTATCTGCGGACTCTTCGTCCACGCGCTCCGCCCGTGTTCTCATTTGCCTGATATCGGATTTGAGAACATTTTAATCAAGAAAGTATGATTGCAACCATACTGGCTGCCGTCATGCTGCAGGTACAGGATACAACGCAGACCCTTGGCCCGGCCACCATCTACGGCGAGTCGAAGCGCCAGGAACTAATGCATCTTACCCTGGGCAGCGTGGAGGTCGGCCACAACTACATCGAGAATAATTTTTCCGGCACCCTCATGCAAAGTCTGAGCTCCATCCCCGGCGTTCAGGCGCGTGCCATCGGCTCCGGACAGTCCAAGCCTGCCATCAGGGGGCTGGGCTTCAACCGCATTGCCGTTGCCGTGGACGGAATTAAGCACGAGGGACAGCAGTGGGGCGACGACCACGGCCTGGAGATAGACCAGTTCGCCGTGGACAGGATCGAGGTTATAAAAGGCCCCGGCGCGCTGATGTACGGTTCCGACGCCATCGGGGGAGTGTTGGGCATATACACTAACTATCTCCCTGTCGAGCCTTTCGAAGGCCGCGTCAACCTCTTCGGACGGAGCAATAATCTGTCGGCAGGAGTATCGGCCCGCCTGCAGGGGCGCAGCGGACATTTTTACTGGCGGATGCACATGACGGGCACGGATTATGCCGATTACCAGGTCCCCACGGACGAGATAGAGTATTACTCATACCGGATTCCGCTGAAAAACGGGACGCTCCGCAATACTGCAGGGCGTGAGGCCGATGCTTCCCTGTCTCTGGGGTATGTGGGCGAGCGTTTCCGCAACGATTTCAAGCTGTCGGAGACCTGGGCGAAAAGCGGCTTTTTTGCCAATGCGCACGGCCTGGAGGTGCGTCTGTCGGATATCGACTACGATGCGTCCCGCCGCGACATTGACCTCCCGTGGCAGAGCGTGAATCACCTTACCCTCCATAATCACTCCCATTATCACGGCGACGGCTTTACGATTGACTCAAATGTCGCCTGGCAGTGGAACCATCGGCAGGAAAGGTCAGAGCCTGTGTCTCATGGCTATATGCCCGTGCCTCCTGATGATTTGGAGCGTGATTTCAGCAAGCACACTCTCACCGGAAAGCTTGGCGGTAAGGTGGACTTTTCCCCTCAGAATCAGTTGCAAACAGGGGCCGATGCCGAGTTCCAGCACAACCGCCGTGGCGGCTGGGGCTTCATAATTCCGGACTTCGAGACCCTTTCAGGCGGCGTTTTCTGCATCGACAGGCACAGCTTCTCGGAGACGGTGAATCTGAACGCGGGCGTCCGCTATGACCATGTTTTCACTTCCATCCACGGCTATCAGGATTGGTTTACCACCCCCGACGAAAGCGACATCCCGGTCTATAAACAGCGCTCCAGCGACTTCCAGCGGCATTTTGACAGCTTTACCTGGAGCGTGGGCGTAGCCTGGAGCCCCGGGCGGTGGGTGCTCAAGGCCAACATCGGCAAGAGTTTCCGCGTACCCATTGCGAAGGAACTTGGTGCCGATGGAGTCAACTATCACATTTTCCGATATGAGAAGGGCTCCTCAGATCTTAATCCGGAGGAATCTTATCAGGCCGATTTTTGCATAAACTGGGTCGGCAACAAGCTGACATTGAGGCTTGATCCCTATTTCAACTGGTTCCCTAACTATATCTACCTGAATCCTGCCTCCGAGTATTATGAAGGGCTGCAGTTGTACACATATACTCAGGCTCAGGTACTTCGCACAGGCTTTGAGATTCAGGCAGTTTGGGAGATATCGAAGCACTGGGAGCTGGAAGCAAGCGGCGAGTATCTCTTCGCCCGCCAGATGTCGGGTGCCAAGAAGGGCTACACCTTGCCTTTCTGCCCTCCTTTTAAGGCCGATGTCAGCGCAAAATATGCTTTCCTCGGGGACGGCTTCGTAAAGCTTGATGTCCGTGTAGCCGGCGCCCAGAGGGAAATCGTCCCGCCTGAAAAACCTACCGACGGCTGGTACACCCTCAATTTGTCGGCAGGAAAGTCCTTCTCCATTGGAAAAACATTGCTCAAAACAAGCCTGCAGGTGGAAAACCTCCTGAACAGGCGTTATTACGACCATACAAGTTATTACAGACTTATTGGTGTTCCCGAACCTGGCATCAACGCTTCGCTGATGCTTGGAATTGATTTTTAGATATGAAAAATAGTATTATCTCCTTATTGTTGTTGCTGTCGGCTGTTTGCGCTTGCAGCGATAAAGACATGACGCCCCCGGAAATCATTCCGTCGGCCGACTATACATCTCCTCTAAATTGCCAGGTGTTTCATCAGGGAGGCGTTCTTCCAGTTTCCTGGACCTTTACCGACAATGTGGAACTGGGCTCCTTCAACATCGAGGTCCACAGTAATCACGACCATCATACCCATAGCACCGAGGCCGAAGACTGCCCCGAAGCGGAGCACGAAGAACACGCCGCGGAAGGTAATCTCTGGGTGTTCAACAAGGACTACGCAATCCCTGCCGGCAGCACCAGCTATGATGTGAAGATGAACATTCCCATTCCTGCCGACGCGGCCGAAGGGGAGTACCACTTCATGCTGCGCGTGACGGATGCGGCCGGCTGGCAGCAGCTTCGCTCGGTTAGCATTCACATAGAGCATGCGGATTAGGCGCCTTTCAAAATCGGCGTATTATCTGGGCGTATTATCTGAGCCTGAAGATTTTGTTACCATGTAGCCGATGGCGGCGGTGGCTATGGCTTCGGCGGAGATTATAATCTCGAGCGGGACCATGCCGATGGACTTATTGAGCATCACGGCGCTGGCATCGACAAATGCATGCATGGCAATGGCCGCAGGGAAAAGCAGCAGCCATTTGCCACCTTTGCGAACTGCCGCCCAAACCATCAGCGAGAGGCCAAGGTGAAGAATAAGGGCCGACAAACGCTCCCAGAGCCCGATGAGCCAAGTCCAGGCACTCAACTCCTGCATCTGCTCAATCTGCACCTTCATCTGATCGGCAGCGGAAGGGGCGTTGGCGAGAATGGTATCGGCTTGCCCGGTGTTTATCATTAAGGCCAGGGCAAGATTGCTGATCATGGTGAGGCCGAAGATGAGAATCATTTCTATGCCTCCGTGCCCTACTCCGTAAGCCAGAGCCGGAATGCGCGTTGACGGCTCCCTCTTCATGAGGAATCTCATAGAAAGGAATCGGCCTGTCTCTTCAAATAAGCCGGCAGCCAGGCCGCCATAAAGGGCGTACCAAAGCGTATTGCCGATGATTGCCTCACCGTGAGGCCCTTTGAGCACCAGCTGATGCACGATGGCCTCCAGAACAAGGGCAAAAAGAATGAACGTGCCTGCGCCGATCAGAATGGTAGATGTTCTTGCGGAGAACTTTCGCACCAGATAATAGGACAGGCATAATGGCAAGGAAATGCCGATAAGGGCATCGACAGCCAGAATTACTATTGAACTTACGGGAACCATGTGCAAAAAGGCTTATTATCGGCCTAAAGTTAAGAATTATAAGGCACACATGCAAACACGACAACGCCGTAGTAATTCCCGCCAAGTGCACTTTTCCATTCTCTCCGCACCGGAGAAGCCACTTCAAACCACCGCGAGGTGCGAAAACCACCGTTTTCGCACCTCGCAGACGAGTCGTGAGCGGAGCCCAGCCTATTTGACTACCACCAAAGCCTTGATAGATTTTGCAAGGTTGATCATGTGGTCGGCTATACGTTCGGCATTTGAAGAGAGTTCCAGATACTGGGCGCCGACAGAAGGCGTGCAGATGCCTTTTTCCATCCTGGCGATATGCCCTTCTTCCATCCTGCGGGTATAATCGTCGATTTCCTCTTCAATGACATTCGCCTTGCCGAGAGCATCGAAATCCTCATTCTGATAAGCTGTCAAGGCATTTTTGTACAACTGATGCAGAAGTTCCTTCAGCTGGCTGATTTCGTATTTGGCATCGTCCGAGAACTGCTGGGACGAATCGGCCAGGGCTGTGGCATACTCTACGATATTTTCTGCATAGTCGCCGATTCTTTCCAAATCCCGGATATTCCTGTAAGTGCCCGACAAATAGGTGCGGTCCTTCTCGCCAAGACCGGAGCGACCGCTAAGCTTGACCACATAGGCGATCAGCTCCTGATTGATGAAATTGAGCTGCCGCTCGTCTTTTTCAAAACCAGCCTTAGTTGAGAAATCCAGCTGCATGGCCATATCCAGGCTGCGGTCGGTGTTCTGGAGGGCGATATCGGCCATCCTCAGTATCTCACGCTTGACCTGGGAAACCGCGATAGGAGGAGTGCGGAGCATGTTGTCATTGACATAGTGCAGGGTAAACTCGGAAGACGCAGCGACCTGTTTCTCCGGAATCATTCTCTTCACTACGTTCACCAGCAGCCCGGTAAGCGGGAGCATGATGAGCACCGTCACCGTATTGAAGAAGGTGTGGAACATAGCCAGCTGCATCTGCGGAGCCGACGGGAACAAACGCTCGAAGATAGTCCCATAGGATATGTCGAACATGCCGAGGCCCCAGGCCGCCAGCATGAAGAGAATAACGCCCGTGCAGTTGAACAGCAAGTGGATGAGGGCCGTACGCTTGGCATTGGTGCCGCTGGTGACACCGGCAATGACAGCCACCACGCAGGATCCGATATTGGAACCCATCGTCAGGTAAATGCCCTGATCAATGCCGATAAGCCCGGTCACAACCATTGCAAGCGCGATGGAAGTCATGACGGACGAGCTCTGGATGATGGCCGTAAAAACAGCGCCCAGCAGAACCAGAAGCAGAGGATTGCCGATCCCGGCAAGGAAAGACTTGACGCCCTCCTGCGCAGCGAACTCCTCCATCGAGCCGCTCATCAGCTCAAGGCCGACGAACAGCAGGCCGAATCCTGCAAGTATGCCGCCGATGGTTTTGTAAGTGCTGCGTTTTGCAAATATGCTGATGAAGGCACCCAGGCCGGCGAAGGCGGAGAAAATCACGCTCGTGGACACGGAATTGCCCCCGAACATACCCAGGGCCACAATCTGGGCAGTCACGGTGGTACCGATATTGGCGCCATAGATGATGGTTGCAGCCTGGGCCAGTGAAATGATACCGGCATTTACAAAGCCGATGACCATGACCGTTGTGGCACCGGAACTCTGGATTGCAGCCGTTCCCAGGGCACCTATCCCTACGCCCAGCAGCTTGCTGTCAGACGCTCTGGCGAAAAGTTGTTTAAGTTTTTCCGAGCTCGCCGCTTCCAGATTGGAGCTCATCATCTGACACGCAATGAGAAAAACGCCTATCCCGGCCAGCAGTGTCAGTACAGAAGTGATTATTGAAATAATATCCATAAAAAATGTTTTGTAATTAAACTGAAGCTGATCCGAAAAGAACAGCTCAGTTTAAAGCCGCAGCCTGCAACAGCGAAGCCATTGCACTACAAAACATGCATGGACGAATGTCAATGGTGTCGATTGTAAAGAATAATTGCGAGAATTGCCGAAAGAATACTCAGAGGACGTCCGGACCTCTTTTTGTGTAAGACGCTCTGCACAGATTACAGCTTCCTCCTCCACATCCGTCACCTCTTCCAGGCAGACATCCTGCCCCCACGGCGATGCAACAATGTGTGCACTTTCCGGCAACAAGGTCAGAAAAAGGGCAAGAAACAGTGTCAGTATTCTCATCGCAAAAATATTATTGCAAAGATAACACTTTTCACTGATTCTTGCATTGTTTATCGGGCGGAAAAATAAGGCCGATTTTTGCCCGGCGGCACTTAGAAAAAGGGCTCGAGTGGCTCGGGCCATTTTATAAGTGCTTGACTTTCAGGAGCGTCAAATTAGTTCTGAGCCAGTCGGCACAAAACAATGGATCGAGTGGCTCGGGCCATTTTATAAGTGCTTGACTTTCAGGAGTGTCAAATTAGTCCTGAGCCAGTCGCAAGGGGATTAAAGTGCCAGATTGTATTGTTCGTCGGTTACTGGCTCCAGCCATTCGTTGGAGGCGCCTGCTTGGACGTCTTTGTGGTAGGTGAGGTGCTGCATCCAGCTGTCGGAGGCGGCGCCGTGCCAGTGTTTGGCGCCTTCCGGAATCTCAATGATGGTGCCGGGAACAAGCGGTACGGCCGGTTTGCCCCATTCCTGGTACCAGCCTCGGCCGGCCACGCAGATGAGGACCTGCACTTGTTTGTGATGGATGTGCCAGTTGTTGCGGCAGCCGGGCTCGAAGGTGACGTTGGCTATGCCGCCATCCATTTGGGCCAGATAACTGTTGCCTGTAAAGTACTGTGCATAAGCCGTATTGGGCTGGCCTTTGGGCCAAACAAAGAAGTCAACGGTCTGGACGGGGGTATGTTCATCACCCAGAACGGCCTTAAGAGCGCCACGCAGCCTTTCCGCTTCGGCCTGGCCGACCTTTTCTTCCAGCAGTGAAGGCAAGGCACGGAGCTCTGCATCAGTTACTCCCATGTTGCGTGCGCCGGAGACATGGGCAATCAGCTGCGGCTCGCAGCCGGGCAGGGCAGAGATGGCGCTGACGGTAACAATCTCGCGGTCGGCAAAACTTAGATTGTTGCGGGCGAAGATGTCGCCAAAGAGGTGCGCTTTGAGGTAATAGTCGGTCGCTGGAACAAAACTGTAGTTGAAGGGCTTGCCCGATAGCTGGGTCTGCACGGCAGTTCCTTGTTTCAGAGCGTCGTAATCGGCAGGAAGCGGAGAGGCGTCTTTGCCTGGATTGTCCTGAATTCCAGCTGCTTGCCTGGCGGCCAGAACGCGCTGAAGGGTCCCCAGTGCATTAAGCGAACGCGGGAAGCCGGTGTAGGCGTAAAGCTGCGAAAGCGCTTCCTTAGCTTCGCTTATAGTCAGACCATTATCAAGTGCTTCGGCCGCTGCTTTTTCGAGGCCGGCCTGGTCGCCTTTAGCTTCCAGAGCGGCTATGACGGCAAGTCCCTGCCGACGGGGTGTAAGTGCGTTATTCATAGTTTGTTGTTTGTTGGAGAGTTGGGCGTTTAAGGGAATGGCCATAATCATTAAGGCTAAAACGACGATTGCTTTATGCAGTTTCATTTGAAAAGGAGTTTTGCATTATCAGAAAAAATGTCTCCCGGGTTCAGACCGTGCTTGGCCAGACGCCCCTCCAAGGCCTTTTTGGCGCCGATCAATGCCGATTCGGCAACATAGGGATAGTCCGAACCGTAGAGGATGTGAGAGGGCTCGGTGATGGTGAGGAGCATATAGATGGCGTCGTCCGTAGCGGCGCCCGCAAGGTCGAAGTACAGGCGGGAGATGTTGGCATCGACGTCAACAGGATGCATAAAGCCCTGCTTGGTCACTGCTTCTCTTCCAATAACTGTTGCCTGGTTCATATTTATGCTAAATTGTTGCTGCAAAGATAATAAAAAATAACCCGGCAGTAGAAATCGGGCCAAAACAAAGAAATTCTTTTCGTTTTGGCCCGATTTCTACCACGCTAAAATGACTCTATCGACATTTCTGGCAGCTCCCTGCGAAGTATTCTGCTCTTCCGAGCCGGTATCCTTCGTTCCGAGGGTGGCGGTGTTGTTTCGTCTTGTTCGGATCGAAATCTTTGTCTATATTTGTGCTCAGTAGAGCGGTCGTCGAATCGGCCGGTAATGAAATCAGGAGTATGGTAAGTCTTCCGCGTCCAGGAAGCAGCTCCCTTCACAATTTTTCTTGATTAATTCCTCGTCACCATGATTGATGATTGTGACCTGTTTGTGCTTTGCAAACAGTTTCCGAGCGGCGGAACTATTTGGCGAATGCTGGGTTTTGACGAAACCGGTACGGATTACGATGACATACTTGCCGTTGCAGATTGCTTGGCGGAAAATGGACATGAAGTAAAGATACTCCATGCGGTTCATTATAGGGATCCGCTATACCGTAAAGTGTTTGGCGAATTGATAGGGACCAGATACTACAGAAAGTGTCCGGACCTGCTTGTTGACGGGGAATTTGTTGAATATGAATCATATACGTCCAGTCAACCTAAGAATGCTTTACGTAACATGCTCCATAATGGCTTGGCACAATCTGATAGAGTCATTATACGCCATTGCAATCTGACAGATGGCTATGTGATCCAGCAGGTTCGTGGCCAGATTCAAAATGGAGTTCCAGTTTTGGGTATCTGGGTCTTCGATGGAAAAAAGGTTAAAATGATATATAATACTGAGGGCTAACGAAAAAATCGTTAGCCCAGAGATCAGCGAATCCGTAGAATCGCTACTGCAAATATACAGTTTATTCTTTAAATTGCAAATAATATATTGAAGAATGAATTCTTCACACCAATTCATATAAACGCTATCTTCCATTCTTAGGGCAACGGCGAGTTTGCATCCAGATGTATTATCTTGATTTTTGGAGAATTCGATAATTTCCTGAGAAAAATCGATAACGGGATGTTCGGCAAAAACATCGAACTTTGCACCAGTTAATTGATTACAACTATGGGAAAGACTCTTATCGCATTCTATTCACGCCGCGGGCAGAATTATGTTGACGGCAGCATCCGAAACCTCGCAAAAGGCAATAATGAAGTTATCGTAGAGAAGATTAAGGCACAGCTTCCTGATGCCGATGTCTTCCAGATAGATACCGTGAAGAAGTATTCTACGGACTATATGGTCTGCATTGACGAGGCTAAGGAGGAACTCCGCGCAAAGGCCCGTCCGGAACTTACCGCCACGGTGGAGAACATGGACCAGTACGACACCATCATTCTGGGCTATCCCAATTGGTGGGGCCTTCCGCCGATGGCCGTGTTCACGTTCCTGGAAAGCTACAACTTTGCCGGAAAGAAGATTGTTCCGTTCTGCTCCCACGAAGGCAGCGGTCTTGGCGGCAGCATCCGCCAGATCAAAATGACCGTTCCCGATGCCAACCTTACCGCAGGCGTAGCCATTCATGGCGCCGCCGCCTCCCATTGTGACCGTGAAGTGAAACTTATCCTTGAACAAGCCAAATAACACTATGAAACGAATCATCCTATCGGCAATCCTTGCCCTTGCGGCGCTGTCTGCATCGGCCCAGACCCTTGTGGTTTATTATTCCCGCACCGGACAGAATTACACATCCGACGGAATCGCTAACCTGAAAGTGGGGAACACCGCCGTCGTCGCCAAACAGATTCAGAAGCTCACCGGGGCCGATATCTTCCAGCTGGAGACCGTCAAGCAATATGCGGCCGACTACTATGACTGCATTGAAGAGGCCAAAGCCGAGCTGAACAACAAAGCACGTCCGGCGCTGAAGGCCGATATCGACATCTCCAAATACGACACGATTTATCTCGGCTGGCCCTGCTGGTGGGGCACTTACCCTATGTGCGTGGCCACCTTCCTGGAGGCCCACGACTGGACAGGCAAGACCGTGATCCCGTTCACTACCCACGAGGGAAGCGGCTTCGGCAGCAGTATCCGCGACCTGAAAGCCGCCATCCCGCAGGCAACTGTAAAGAAGGGCTTCTCCATCCAAGGTTCCAAAGTAAAAACCGCCGATAAGCAGATTGAAGAATTCGTAAAGGGGCAGATTTGAATTACTACAGCGTAGATACTGATTCTCTGGAGATTACGGTCAATGGTGAATCGGCCCGCATGATTGGCCGAAGCCGGGTGAACGCGGCAGTCTATGGCGGCGGGCGTCACACCTAGCAGCTCCAGATGGACTCCGAGCTCCGGAAAATTGACGGGGCATGGAAAATTACCTACAGTAAAGCATCTATGTATTAGCCCCGGAAATTTTGATAAGCGAGAAATCTTCCGTACCTTCGTGGGTATGGAAGATTTTTTGATATTCAACACCCTTGGTGATGGGAAATCCCCCGATGCCTATAAAGAAAACTATCACTGCCATATCCTGTGCCGGAGCGGCGAAATGTACTTCGAGGCCATGGGAAAACCTTTCAAGTCCGGCCCCGGTGACCTTGTCATCTGGCAGATGACAACGCTCATCTCAAACGTGAGTTATTCGGCCGATTTCGATGCTGATTTCCTCCTGATTTCCAATCCTTTCCTGAATCTGTACAACCCGGAGCAGGTGTGGGCCACCAAGGGCTATGTCTATATCAAAACCCATCCGGTTTTCCATCTGGAGGCCGACGAGTGGGACATAATAGAGGCCGATTTCGCCCAGTTCTGGCGCCGGATTCACTCCGGGCGCGTCATCTTCCACGATGAACTGGTGGGCCGCGTATTCCAACTTCTCCTACTGGATATGTGGGACATCTATTCCCGCGAAATTGAAAAGGCCGATACCGACGAAAATTCAGCAAGTCTCTTCATGCGTTTCCTGACTCTTGTTCAGCAAAACTGCCGGGAGAGCAGGGAAGTGGCTTGGTATGCCTCCGAGCTTTGCGTGACGCCTAAGTACCTGTCGGCAATCTGCCAGAAAATCACCGGCAAGAGCGCCCTTTACTGGATAGAGTATTATGCCGTCCATGAGATACTGCTATTACTGAATGATCCGGCCCTGACCCTTACCGAGGTCACGGACCGGATGCATTTCCCTGCGCCGCCGATGCTCACGCGCTATCTTAAGCGCACCATCGGCAAAACGCCGTCAGAGTATCGCATGGGCCAGGTTTAGTCCCAGATTTCGTAGTTTTCCATCCAGTCTTTGATCTGCTGGTAGGTCATGTTGAAGTAGCGCTTCTCCTGGTTGAGGGAGGCCATCTTTGCCATTTCCTGCCGGTGTCCACGTCCACGGGGCGTGGACGGAAGGAAGGAGCGTGGACGGTTGTGGATGACTATCCGGCAAAGAGTCTATCTCAGTTCTTCCAGGCGCCTGCAGTAGAAGAAGGCCTCGGTGTTGACTTTCTTCAGGCGGTTGAGTTTGTTGAGGGTCTGA
>JAFUVU010000029.1 GCA_017477465.1 Bacteroidales bacterium | reverse complement strand
TCCTATCACCTGGACAGAGCCATCAGTTACGGCCTTGATGCATATACGATGCAGGGGGCAGTGGCTCTATTCACATCGAATATGGTGAGAATATTGCGGATATTGGATGAAAAAAGCGGGAAATAGAGGGAAAAACCGCTTTTTCTAGCAAAACAACCCCGTGAGAATCGAAAATCTAAAGGGAAATCGAACTTCTTCACGAGGTCGCTTGAATATGCCACTTTCGACGGTCTTAAAAACTGGCCCCTTTTTCAGTGCCCTCAACGAAGTGGACCGGTATCGGCACTTTATGCGTCCATTGCTCGAAAACGGAGCCGTAAGTTATGTCAGGCCTTGTAGGTCAGGAATTCTTCCAGGAATTCGGAGGCATCGGCAACGCAGTCCGGGCAGTCGCGAAGGGGCTTTCCCGTGCCGATGCCCTTCAAGAGCTTACACTGGGTGGCACCGTTGCGCTCCTGAAACTTTGACATGATCTCCTTCATGCGGGCGCGGGAGAGGTTGCGGTCCTTCGTGGCCAGGCCGACGATCATCCCGGCGCCGACGAGGGCTCCGCAGGTGCCTTCCATGTTCCCCATGCCGGTACCGTAGGCCCCAGCAATGTCGATGGCGGTCTTCCCGTCAAGGCCGACTAGGTCGCAGTAGGTGCAGACTACGCTTTGGGCGCAATTATGGGAGTTGCAGCGCTTTTTCTCCGCTGCAAGGTGTTTGCGTGACTCCATGCTAGTTCTCCGTTGTGGCATTGACCTTGGGGATTTCCACGGCCGGCCAGCCGTAGTCCTTGTAAACCTTCACGGGAAGATTGTGCTTGTAGACGTAGGCGGCGATGGCATTCTTTCTGGCCTCTTCACGGCCGGTCTGGTCAGAATTCACTTTTTGGAATTCTTCGAAGCGCTTCCCGAAGATTTCTTTTGCAGTGGGAAGGAACGTGCTTCCGTCACCGACTGCATCAAGGCCCGTAACGAAGAACTTCCCTTCGCTGCTCTTTTTGACATGCATCTTCCCGGGGTGGCTGCCGCCGGAAACAGACACGAGGGTGTCCCCGGAGACCTTAAAGTTGTCCACCCAGAAATCTCCCCATACCTGGATGTCGTCCGGGTTGCTTTCGTCAACGGCAATTACCCTCTTGGACGGGATGCATATCTCGCCCGGGGCATACTGGCTGCCGATGACCTTGGTGAGGTACTCGTCTATGGCGGTGAGACAAGTCTCGGTCTCTTCCGCGGCCTTTGTCTCCGCAGCGGGTTTAGTGGTGGCTTTCTTTCCGGTGCGGCTTCCGCAGGAAACGATCATTGTGATAACGGCAATGCCGCAGAGTATGGTTCGGATAGTTTTCATATCGTATTGAATTTACTTTTGAAAGAAGAAATAGAACGCCGCCCATTTGCGTGGGATGCCCTTGGCGTAGCCAATTGTGCGATAGTTCCTGTCCTGGACAGTCCCGTCGTCCTTGACATATCCTACAGTCCGATAGGAGGAATCCTGGATGGTGCCGTTATCCTTGACGTATCCCACGGTGCGGTAGCTCCGGTCCTGGACCGTCCCGTTGTCCTTCAGGTAGCCTATGGTCCGGTAGGATGCATCCTGAACGGTTCCGTCCCTCTTGATGTAACCGACGGTCCGATAGGACTTGTCCTGGATGGTTCCGTCGGACTTGATGTATCCCACCGTCTGGTAGGAAGCATTCTGTATGGTCTGCGCCGCAGCTCCCATGGAAACTGCGAGTATGAAGACTGTTATGAGTATTTTTTGAAGTCGTCTCATAAATTTCTATAAAACAGTTATTATGCCAGCAACAATGGCTGCCGGGATGGCGAGCACCATGCCGATGAGAGATCCTTTTATGTGGAACCAGTAATCGTGGTATTCTTTGACCATGTCCTCTGTTCCCGGGATGACAAAATGTTTGTCATGGCAGAACCATAGGCAGTCAAGGACGAAGGCATCCCACCAGTTCACGACTACCCACAAGGCATACGCCGTAAGGGCCCCGCTCCAGAAAGAGGAGCAGCCGTTGACATACCGGACCAAAAGGCCAAGAAGGATGCCGAACACAACGAGAGCCGTGATCTTCTTGGCATAGAATACAGCACCGCCGGGTTTGTTGGAATCGTCTACCAGCCCGAGGCTCCTGCACCGGTCGATGATGGCGGGAGGATAATTGAAGATAGTCTTCACGGGGTCCCTGGACATCAGGAACACAAAGAGGGTGAAGACTGCGCAGGCTATGACTGACTCAACGAGAAAAACCATATTCTATTGGTACTTCTTGAAATTGTATTTCTCCCGAAGGGCTGCCTTGGTCTCTTCGTCCTGATGGGTGAAGAAGGCTTTCCAGCCGGGGCAGAAATTGATGTGCCAGCGCCAGAAGCGCCCTTTCAGCGACTTGGGGTTCTTGTCGTAGGATGCGCGGAACTTGCAGTTCTCGCAGGGGTAAGAGGTCTTTTGTGACATGATATTATTCTAAGATGTCGTTCATAAATTCCAGCATACGCTTGTTAACCGTCTTTGATTCAGGCAGTTCCTGGTTGATGACATTGTGGACGTGCCCCACTTTCTTGTCATCGGCAGGAATGTCCAGGAATTCAATTTTTCTGCCTATGGAATCACAGTCCTGCTTCAGCATAAGCGCCTGCCCCCGGATGAAATCATTCTTGCAAGTGGAGACGAAAAGCGGCCCGGCGTAACTGCCGACAAATGTCCTTGGAGAGAGGGATTCCAGATAGGCCTTGTCCTCATACCTGGGGCCGATGAACCAGGCCAGGGCCTCTTTAGTGAAACCGTCGCCGTCGGCAAAAGATGCGAAGTCGTAGGCAGGGCAGTTGAGAAGGGCGCCCTTCGGCTTGAAGACTTTGGGGCGGATGGGGACAGCACTGTCCTCGGAGCCTTCGGCCATATAAAGGGCCAGGTGCCCTCCCGCGGAGTCGCCGGTAAGGAACATGCGGTCCTTATTCAGACCGAGCTCTCCGGCATTGGAGGCAAGATAATCCAGCGCTGCGGCGCAGTCACTGAGGCCGGCGGACACATCGAGCGTGCCGTCGTTTACCCTGTACTCCACGAGAACCACATCGTACCCTCCCTTCAGGAAGACCGATGCGAAGCCCCGGTTGTTCTGCCTCTTGCCGGCCACGTAGAACCCTCCGTGGATATCGATCAGGACGGCATCCTTTCGGACGGCTTTATCGGCATAATAGATATCGAGAACCTGCGAAGGAGTGCCGTCAGATACATACGGGACGCCGATCCGCTTGTCCAGGGAATCGGCAAAAGTGGGGGCCGTCGAGACCTTGTTGCTCCCTGAGACGATCATCCGGAGCATCGGTTTTGTTACCTTGATGCCGTCGCACCCAGCGATGACAAGGAGCAGAATGGCCGATATGAACGATAACCTGCGCACAGTTTATCCCTCCAAAATCTGCCGGGCGGCATTCTTGGTATCGACCTTCTCGATTATGCGTTCGAGGAGCCCGTTCTCATCAAAGATGAAAGTGCGGCGAAGGGTTCCGAGAACCGTCTTCCCATACATCTTCTTCTCGCCGATGGCACCGAAGGCTTCGTGCATCTGTTTGGTTGTGTCGGCAAGGAGGGTGAAGGGCAGCGCGTGTTTGGCGGCAAAGCCTGCGTGGGACTTCTCGCTGTCCTTGCTGACGCCGACAACGTTGTACCCTGCGGCGCGAAGAGCCTCCCAGTTGTCGCGGATGGAACAGGCCTCGGACGTGCATCCGGAAGTGTTGTCCTTGGGATAGAAATACACGACCGTCTTCTTTCCCTTGCCGATAAAGTCGGCCGACTTCACCGTTTTCCCGTCCTGGTCCAAAACCTCGAAGGACGGCATTGTGTCTCCAATTTTAAGCATATCAATGAATTTCTTTACCGAACGGGAATATGGAACCTATCGCCATCTTGAAATGCTGCAGGCCCCACGGAATGCCCACGATTGTAATGCATAAAAGCAGCCCGAATACCAGGTGGAGTATGGCTATCTCCCACCAGCCCAGCAGAATCCATATCAGGTTCATCACTACGGACAGGCAGCCCGGCTCATTGGGCCCGTTCACAAGTTCGTGGCCGAAAGGCCAAAGGGCATACGTCCCAAGTTTAAATAGCTGAACGCCAAAGGGTATGCCGATTATGGTGATGCACATCAGCAGCCCTACGAAATAGTATATTACGGCGATAATAATACCGCCAAGTATGAGCCAAAGTATATTGCCAAGAAATTTCATGATGCCAAGTTAATGATAAAAATTGGAACTATTCACTTCCGGAACGGAATAATTGGAATTCCTGCCGTGTTTCGCTATGGCAGGCGCAAGAGCGTCCCGCATGACTGCAAGTGTATGTAGGATGTGTGTGGCTCTTTGCCATACAGAAGAATCAATTCCCAAGTTTACATAATTTATGCGAGATGGGACAGCCTGTTGCCCGATGGGCGAATACAAGAATGTTGATTTGTCTAATGATTTATTGCAAAATGTTGCATTTTGCTAAAATTTTGCATTATATTTGCATCGTAATTGTTAAAACATAAGCACTATGTCGCAGGCAACAATATCAGTAAGAGTTGACCAGTCACTCAAGAATAAATTCGATAATCTTTGCGAGGATTTCGGAATCAGTACCACCGCTGCCATTAATATCTTTATGAAGGCAGTAGTTCGGGAGCGCCGTATTCCATTTGAAATCCGCTCCGAAACGGATGCACAAAAGCGTCAGAAAGCCATAGATACATTCGCGTCTATGCGTGCGGCCGTTGCTGAGGCTGATATTCCTGAGATGTCTTTGGATGAAATCAATGCAGAAATAAGGGAGGTACGAAATGCCAGACGCGGATAAGGTATTTGCCGTCATTGATACCAATGTAATTGTGTCATCCTTCTTCTCCAAGGATGGAACGTCTTATCCGGCGCAGGTCATTTCTGCAATATTGAAAGGCGATATCGTCCCACTGTATAACGATGAAATACTCGCAGAATATCAAGAGGTTCTTTATCGTCCCAAGTTTCCTTTTACGAAGATGCAAGTAGACACTATTGTTTCCGCATTCAAAGATTATGGGAATAAAGTCATTCGAGTGAGTGTCGAGGAGGAATCGTTCCCGGATCCAGATGATATAGTATTTTACGAGGTTAAAATGAGTAAGGAAGACGCTTACCTTGTTACAGGGAACATCAAGCACTTTCCCAAAAAGCCGCTCGTAGTGACACCTAAGGAAATGGTTGAAATATTAGAGCGAAAGAATATAATACGCGATGAGTCTTTACAATGACATCGAGCGTCCAGATTGTACGCCGGAATTGATTACAGAGTTGAGGGCCGATGAGGTCTTTGTGTTCGGCAGCAACCTTGCCGGTAAGCATGGCGGCGGGGCGGCCTACTATGCCTTCAAGAATTTTGGCGCCGTAATGGGCTGCGGAGTCGGTCTCCGCGGTCAGAGCTATGCCATCCCGACGATGCAGGGCGGCGTGGAGACCATAAAGCCGTATGTGGATGATTTCATCGCGTTCGCATCGGCCCATCCAGAACTCTTCTTCTATGTCACCCGCATCGGCTGCGGCATCGCAGGATTCCGTGACAAAGAAATAGCGCCCCTGTTCAAAGAGGCGCTTGGACTGGAAAATGTGTGTCTTCCGGAGACGTTCGTGATTATTCTCAAGTAAATTATTGCAGGCTCAAAGCCCCAGCTGGGATAGGAAGTGAGTGAAGATGGCCGGTTTGCAGATGAGCGGGAACGCCAGGCCATAGACTGCGCCCCAGAAGTGGGCGCTGTGGCCGATATTGTCCATATTCCGCTTTGCCATGTACCAGCAGTACAGGAGATAGAGCGGAGCGAAGATGTACCCGGGGACAGGAATGGGAATAAGGTAGATGTAGATGCCCATCTTCGGCTCGAACAGAATAGACGCAAACAGGATGGCCGATACGGCCCCTGATGCTCCCACGGCGTTGTAGTTCCAGTCGTCCTTGTACTTCACGAGGTCCCAGATGCTGGACACGGCAATGGCGCTGACGTACAGAACAACGTACAGCACTATCCCAAGCGTGTTGCCGAAGGCCGCGGCGAAATACTCCTCTACCACTCTTCCGAAGAAGTACAGGGTGAGCATGTTGAAGATAAGGTGACCCCAGCCGCCGTGGACTGCGCCATGCGACAGCATCCGGTACCACTCCTTCCGGTGCCAGACAGAGTAGGCGTTGAACAGAAGCTTGTTTCCGTCAAGGCTCCCGCTGAAGCATAAAACGCTCACCAGCGAGGTTATTGCTATGAGAATCAGCGTTACCACTTTTTCGCGAGTTCAATGCTGCTGCGGTCCCTGATGCCTTCCTTTTCTTTGATGTCAAATCTGTCTTTTCCCATGTTAATAAGTATTTGTCCCTCAAAGATACACATTTTCCCTGATACTTTGTCGGCGGTCATGCGGTTGCGTATCTATGGAAAAATAAGTATCTTCGTAAAAATATAATCGGACTATGACCGACTTTGCAGCAATAGATTTTGAGACTGCCAACGAGCAGCCGTGCAGCGTATGCAGCGTGGGAATCGTTGTCGTGCGGGGCGGGGAAGTGGTGGACAAGTTCTACAGCCTTATTCACCCGGAGCCGGAGTACTACCAGTGGTTCTGCCAGCGGGTGCACGGTCTGTCGGCCTGTGACACCGAGGACGCACCCTTGTTCCCTGAGGTTTGGGAAAAGGTGGCGCCGATTATCGATGGCCTGCCGCTGGTGGCCCACAACGCCCGCTTCGACGAAGGCTGCCTCAAAGCTGTGCACCGGGTGTACCGGATGGACTATCCGGACTATGTCTTCCATGACACCCTCGCTGCATCCAGGAGGCATTTCGGCCACAATCTCCCTAATCATCAGCTTCAGACTGTAGCTGCCGCCTGCGGGTTCGACCTGACGCAGCATCATCACGCCCTTGCCGATGCAGAAGCCTGCGCCGCCATCGCGCTGAAATTAATGATTTGAACGCTCGTAGGCAAGCATCCTGGCATCTTCGGCGCGGGCTTTTTTCTCGTCGTACTGGCGGTCCCATTCGCGGTAATAGTCCAGCTTCGGGTCTTCGAAGAGGGACATCTGTATGGCCGATTCGTGCGTCAGCTTGCTTACACCGAGGCCCACCTGGCGGATGGGGGCCTGGCCGTCCCAGATATCGGCAAGAAGCCTGCGTGCTTCGTTCAGGATTACTGCCGTTATGTCCGTCGGCTGGGAGAGGGATGTCTGCTTCTGCTGGACGGAGAAGTCTTTATGCTTGATGAACATGGAGACGGTGGAGGCGCGGAAATTGTCCCGGCGGATGCGGTGCGCCACAATGCACGCCACGTTGAACAGCGCCCGGTCCACGTCTTTAGGGTCCGTGTAGTCTTTGGAGAAGGTGCGCTCGGCACTGTAGCTTTTGGCCTCGGCCACCTCTGTCTCTACCGGCGAATTGTCCCTGCCGTTTGCGTTCTCGTGCAGCTGGAGGGCGAATTTCTGGCCGACAAGCCGCGTCAGCGAACCCAGGCCGAGCTGCGCCAGCTGGCCGATGGTATGGATCCCGTAAGCGGTAAGGCGCTCCTCGGTTTTCCTGCCCACCCAAAGGAGGTCCCTCACGCCCAGCGGCCACATCTTTTCCTGCACCTCATTCTCCCACAGCGTGTGCACCTTGTCGGGCTTTTCGAAGTCGGAGGCCATCTTCGCCAGCAGTTTGTTTGAGCCGATGCCGACGTTGACCGTGAAGCCGAGCGTGTCCCGCACCTCGTCCTTGAGCCGGGTCGCCACTTCGACGGCGGTCTCCGGTTTGCATCGGAAGCTCATGTCTATGAAGCACTCATCGATACTGAACTGCTGCAGCACCGGCGAATAGCTTCGGCATATAGCGATAAAGCCTTCCGAGCACTGTTTGTACCATGCCCAGTCGCCTCCTACGATGACAAGCTGCGGGCAGGTGCGAAGCGCCATCGACACCGGCTGTGCGGTCTTGATTCCCAGTTTCTTGGCCGGAATGGACGCCGCCGTAATTATGCTGCGCCTGTCGTTAGGGTCTCCGGAGACCACCGACGGCACAAGGCGGATGTCCGGCTGGCCTTCGCGCATCATCTTCACCGCCGTCCAGGAAAGGAAGGCGGAATTTACGTCGATATGAAAGATGACGCGGTGCAAAAAACGGCAAAAACTAATCAGTATTACAAAGATAATCAATTCCTGTGAGGCAGCGCATCCTTCCGATTGCGAATCAGGATAAAAATGGGTAAATTTGCCACATGGAATACCTGTCAAAACAAAGATACGACGAGATTTCGGCCGAGCTCAAACATCTAATCAACGAAGTCTATCCCAAAGTAACGGACGACCTTGCAGAGGCCAGCGCACAAGGGGACCGCAGCGACAATGCCGGTTACCGTGAGGCAAGGCGCATCCAAGGGAAGACCATAAGCCGCATCCGTTTCCTTCAGAAAATCCTGGAGCATTCCCGCGTAATTGACACCAAGGTGCTCCCGAAAGACAGGGTATCACTTCTCAGCCGGGTAGAATTCACCAACCTGTCCACGAATACCCGCATGCGCTTTAAGATAGTAAGCCCCCATGAGATGAACCTTGAGGCGGGCATGATTTCGCTTAAATCCCCGATAGGCGCAGCCCTGATGGGCAAAAAGGTAGGCGAAATTGCCGAGGCTCAAGTCCCCTCGGGAATCCTGCGCCTAAGAATCGAAAGCATCGAGCTGGACTGAACAAATTAAAATTCTTATCTTTGCACTTCCCCAGGAAGGAGACGCCGGATATTCTGCAGCCCTCGGTTGGGACATCAATTCGTTATGAACTGGATTATTCTGATTGTCGCGGGCCTCTGTGAATGCGGATTCACCTTTTGCCTGGGCAAAGCCAAGATGGCGGCAGGCTGGGAAGCCTTTGGATGGTATGCGGGATTTGTAGTAGTGTCGGCCCTTAGCATGATTCTTCTCGCAAAGGCTACTAAAACTATTCCTATCGGCACGGCATATCCTGTGTGGACCGGAATCGGTGCGGTGGGCACTGTCCTTATCGGCATTCTGGTTTTCAAGGAGCCCGCAACCTTCTGGCGTATTTTTTTCATTGTGACGCTCATCGCGTCAGTGATAGGCCTGAAGATGGTATAAACTGATAAAATAAGTGTTTGTTCGGAGAATGGCATTTAAATACGTGAGCGTTTTTATATTTTGGGCTTTTTACCATATTTGTCATTGAAAACCATATTGTCATGAAAAGAATACTTGTCGCACTGCTTGTTGTCTGTTCCATCCCGGCATGGGGCGGACAGCGCGAATACATCTGGCCCAAAAACAAGATGCCCCACGCCCAAAAAGGGCAGATTGCGGCTATGACGGATGAGTCAAAGGCCCCGGGTTTCAAGGCAGACAAACACCGATTCCCGTATCTGGAGTGGTACGATGCTCCGGACCCGTCCGTGGACAATGACGTATGCATGATTCTCATCTCAGGCGGAGCCTATAACAGCACATGCGATGTGTCCCTTATCGAGCTGTGGCGCAAACGCTTTCTATCTCTTGGCGTTCAGTGCGTGAACTTCGTTTACAGGACCCCCCGCCCCGAAGGCCTGCCTATTTACCAGTCGGCATGGGAAGACGGGCAGAGAGCCGTCAGAATGGTTAGGAGTGAAGCCGCCAAAAGGGGCTTCGACCCGGAGAAAATCGGCGTGATATCCATGTCGGCAGGCTCTCATCTGGCTCTTTTACTGGCCGCGAATTCGCAAACGCCTGCATATCAGCGAATAGACAAGATTGACGATATCGACTGCCACATCAACTGGGGTATTCTGAACGCCCCTGCATACGTTACATCGGATGCGGAAACAGGCACCAAGGCTACGCGCGAGGGTTACGGCCCGGACGTGAGCCTTAGCGACGTTTTCAAATTCGACGAAAAAACCTGCCCGCTGAGTCTTCATCACGGCGGTAAAGACCCTTATTCTCCCAACGGTTCCACAATGATATATCGGCAATTGCGAAGGATGGGCATCCCGGCCGAGCTTCATCTCTACCCCGGCAAAGGGCACGGTGCCTTCGGCCTTGAAAGGGGAATAGAATTCATGAGGCAGATGGGCTATCTTGGCCCTGTCGAGCCGGAAGTCCGATTGATGGACAGGGTGGTATCGGACGTCGACCGTGCCGATTATTTCAAGGAAGACGTATGGCCGGAGGGTAAAACCCCTTGCTTCAGGGAGAATCAGTGCGTTCCTTATATCGAATGGCATATTCCGGCGGTGAAAAAGACGGACGCCATACAGATTGTCTATTCCGGCGGCTCCTATACCGGCAATAATCCCGATGATTTTGAAGTGGCTCCTATAAGGCGTTATCTTAACAACTTGGGTGTCACTGTGGTAACTCTGAAATACCGTACACCCCACCCCGAAGGCGGTCTGGCCAAACATACCACGGCCTGGCAAGATTTGCAGCGCGCCATACGCATAGTCCGCAGCGAGGCGGCCGGCAGGGGACTGAATCCGGACAGAATCGGCATCATGGGCTCTTCCGCCGGCGGGCATCTGACACTCATGGGCGTGACGTCGTCAAGGCATAGCTCCTACAGGCCCATCGACGACATCGACAAGGTCTCATGCAAGGTCCAGTGGGGCATCGGCATATATCCTGCTTATGTTCTCAGCGACGGTTTTGAGCAGTTCAATACCACGAAGGGCAATGCCGACGGGCTTTATCTAGCTCCGGAGTTCTCCTTTGACCTTGACACCGCTCCTATGCTTCTGATTCACGGAGATGCCGATTCCTGGTCGCCCATGGGCTCGGTGCGTGTATGGGAAAAGATGAGGGCCATGGGCATTCAGTGTGAGCTTCATACCCTTGCTACCCGGGGACATTGCTTCCAGCGGAAAGCCTCTCCCGGCACGGGCAGTTACACCTGGATGGACCGTATCAAGGAGTATTTTTATACCTCGAATATCCTGACTGAAGAATGAAAACCATAGAAGTAGTAGCGGCCATAATACGTAAAGGCGACTCGATTTTCGCCACTCAGAGGGGCTACGGCCCATGGAAGGATTGGTGGGAGTTCCCGGGCGGGAAAATGGAAGCGGGGGAGACGGGAGAGCAGGCCCTGAAAAGAGAAATCCGCGAAGAATTGAATGCCGATATAAGGGTTGAAAAGCATCTGAGGACCATAGAGTGGGACTATCCCGAATTCCACCTTCTCATGCATTGCTATCTGTGCGCCCTTTCTTCGGAGCAGATGCACCTGAATGAGCATGAAGCGGCTAAATGGCTGGACTACCCGCGTTTAAACGAAGTGCGCTGGCTTCCTGCCGACGAGCAGCTTCTCCCGGTCCTGGCCGCAGAGCTGCTGGGTGTCGATGAGCGTCTGTCGGCCTTTGTGGAGGCGGAGATTATTCCACGCTACGCCGCCTTCGACAAGGCGCATCGGGAAGACCACGCCAGGAGCGTTGTGCAGCGGGCATTGCAGATGGCGGCCTTTTACCCCGTCGATCGCAATATCCTTTATGCTGCAGCGGCGTGCCATGACCTTGGCCTGGAAGTGGACCGCAAGACTCATCATCTTGAAAGCGGACGCATTATCCGCGGGATGGCAAGGCTCGGCGAATGGTTCGGCCCGGAGCAGACGGAGACAATCGCGCAGGCGGCCGAAGACCACCGCGCCTCCTCGGACCATGAGCCCCGCAGCATCTATGGCCGATTGGTGGCGGAGGCCGACCGGCTTATCGAACCGGAGCAGATAATCCGCCGTACGGTGCAGTTCGGCCTGTCGCATTATCCCGAACTTGACAAAGAAGGGCACTGGATGCGCACAGTGGAACATCTGCATGAAAAATACTATTACGGCGGATACCTGAAATTATGGATTCCCGAATCTCCCAATGCCGCCAAACTGGAACAGCTGCGAAAGATAATCGCTGATGAATCAGCTCTCAAAGGGGTTTTCGACCGTATCTGGAAAGAGGAAATGCAAGGCTGATATTTTATTCAAAAATAATTGTTACCTTTGCATTTACATCTAAAAGCTTTGGACTATAAATGAATAAAGATACAGATCTTCTGAAGAAGATATCCTCCTGGTATTTCAGCCGCAGGGTATTGCCATATTGGGTAATCCTGCTTGCAGATACTGTGATTATACTTGTATCGGCCATTTTCTCATACTGGCTCACAAATAGGTCTCAAATCACATACGAGCACCATAATGCAGTATTCATCACTGCACTGGTTTATTCACTGCTCGGCTGGGTAGGCGCAAGGATTTTCCGTACTTATTCGGGCGTTCTGCGTTATTCCAGCTTCATCGACCTCCTTAAAATCGCCTATGCCAATCTGGTATCTCTCGCCCTTTCGCTGCTAGTCTCCTTTATCGGCATTTGGCAGGGGATAGAGTACATCAGCGCCCTTTCGGTGGCCAATACCATCGTCACTTTTGCCCTTGCGACAATGCTGATGTGGGGCATGCGCGTGCTGGTGAAAATACTGTTCGACATTTCAAATTCGGACTCGAGGGCACAGCGTTCGCTCATCTATGGCGCCCTCACCGGCGGCGTGGGCCTTGCCAAGAATGTCCGCTCCCAGAGCCCCATGCAGTTCGATGTGCGCGGCTTCATCTCCCACGAGCACAGAATCAAGGACATGAAGCTTCTGGGCGTGCCTGTCTATACCCTTAACGACGACATCGCAACCATAGTCAAGAAGGAAAAGATTCAGGCAGTGCTGGTCAGCCCGCTAAGGGTGAACGAATTCCGTGAGAACCAAAAGATTCAGGATATCCTTATATCGGCCGGAGTCAAGATTTACATGGCCCATGAAGCCAAGGAAGCCAATGTGCGCAACGGCGAACTCCTGGACGAGGATATGGACAACATCCAGCTCAAGGAAGTGAGCGTGGAGGACCTTCTCCCTCGTTCGGAAATCAGGGTTGATATGAAATCCATCCAGGAGCAGCTGTGCGGGAAGCGGGTCCTCATCACCGGATCGGCTGGCTCCATCGGCTCTGAAATAGTGCGTCAGGTGGCCCAGGCGGCCCCAGCAAAGCTGATGCTCATAGACCAGGCCGAAACGCCCCAGCACGACATCCGCCTGATGATGGCCAAAGATTATCCCGACGTAGAGTGCGAGGTGGTAGTCACCAGCATCAGCCGCCGCACGCGCATGGAATATATCTTCAGCTCCTTCAAGCCGGACTTCGTCTTCCACGCCGCAGCCTACAAGCATGTGCCAATGATGGAAGACAATCCCAGCGAAGCCGTCCTCAACAACGTCTATGGCACCAAAGTCATTGCCGATCTCAGCGTAAAATACGGCGCCAAGAAGTTTGTGATGATTTCTACCGACAAGGCGGTCAATCCTACAAACGTAATGGGCTGTTCCAAACGTATTTGCGAAATCTATGTCCAAAGCCTGGACCGCAAGCTCAACCGTGAGGCCATGGCCCGCCAGTCGTCTGGAAGACCGGAATATACTCAGTTTGTCACCACACGTTTCGGCAATGTCCTTGGGTCCAACGGCTCTGTGATTCCTCTGTTCAAGGAGCAAATCAAAAACGGCGGCCCGGTAACAGTGACGGACGAAAGGATAGTCCGCTTCTTCATGCTTATCCCCGAAGCCTGCCGATTGGTCCTCGAAGCCGGCACAAAGGGCGCAGGCGGCGAAATCTTCGTCTTCGACATGGGTCAGCCTGTAAAAATTGCCGATCTGGCCAAGCGTATGATAGCCCTTTCCAATGCAAAGAATGTTGAAATCGTTTACACAGGTCTGAGGGAAGGTGAAAAGCTCTATGAAGAAGTCCTGAACGAGAACGAAGGCACCAAGCCCACCTTCCACGAAAAAATCCGCATCGCCCAGGTTAGGGAATACGATTACGACCAAGTCTCCAAAGAAATTGACGAGCTGATAGAGATTTCAAAACAGTTTGACGACATGGCTACCGTCCGCAAAATGAAGCAGATAGTGCCGGAGTACAAGTCCAACAATTCCGTTTACGAACAGCTGGATACAGAAAACTGATTTTTTTTGAGAGGCGTCGGTTTTACCGGCGCTTTTTTTTCTTATCTTTGTGCTTGCGGTATCAGGATGCCCGCAACATTAAATTTACAGATTATGGCAAAAGAAGCAGTAGAAGCCGGGAACAACGCAGCCAAACTAAAGGCGCTCCAGGCAACCATCGACAAAATTGAAAAAGACTATGGCAAAGGCACCATCATGAAACTTGGCGACCAGCCCGAATGGGATTCCTCCCAGGTTATCCCCAGCGGCTCCATCTCCCTTGATCATGCCCTTGGCATCGGCGGATACCCCAAAGGCCGCATAATAGAAATTTACGGACCGGAAAGCTCCGGTAAAACAACCCTGGCAATCCACGCAATAGCGGAGGCACAGAAGGTGGGCGGCATCGCAGCCATCATAGATGCCGAACATGCCTTCGACCGCAGCTACGCCAAATCCCTTGGCGTGGACCTTGACACCCTGCTTATTTCCCAGCCGGACAATGGCGAGCAGGCCCTAGAAATTGCCGATAATCTTATCCGTTCCGGCGCAGTTGACATCGTAGTGATAGACTCCGTCGCAGCCCTCACTCCAAGGGCGGAAATTGAAGGTGAGATGGGCGACAACAAAGTCGGCCTCCCGGCACGCCTCATGTCCCAGGCCCTGCGCAAGCTCACGGCAAATATTTCCAAGACAAACACCTGCTGCATCTTCATCAACCAGCTTAGGGAGAAGATCGGCATCATGTTCGGCAATCCGGAAACCACCACCGGCGGCAACGCCCTCAAATTCTACGCTTCCGTACGTCTGGACATCCGCCGCACAACTCAAATCAAAGACGGCGACGATGCCCTGGGCAACCACGTAAAGGTGAAGGTGGTCAAAAACAAGATGGCCCCGCCTTTCAAGAAAGCGGAATTCGACATCGTTTTCGGTGAAGGCATCTCCCGTTCGGGCGAAATCGTGGACTTGGGCGTAGAGCTTGGCGTCATCAGCAAGTCCGGCTCCTGGTTCAGCTATGGCGAGTCCAAACTGGCCCAAGGCCGCGAAGCAACAAAGAAGTTGATGCAAGACAACCCGGAACTGGCCGAAGAAATAGAAACCAAGATCCGCGAAGCCCTAGCCAAAGTACAGGACTAAAATTGCTTACTTGCAAGTTTGCAGCGAGACAGGCCGGCGTAATGTTCTTCCGACAGTATGCCGGCCTTTTTCATGCCCTCCAGAGTGCATTCTGCGGCGGTGTGGTGCTGCCGGAACAGGACTATCGAATGTGCCTCCTGCCTTGAAATGTGAGGATGCTGCGAAAGGGAGTCCTCCGGGATGTTCCAGATGTCGTAAGGAACCGGGGGAGAGCACTTGACAAGGTCTTTGAGCCCGTCATACTTCTCCTTGTCAAAATGATAAATCTCCATTAACTGCTCGCTGCAGGAGTAGCCGCCCAGCCGTTTTCTGTACTGCACTATTTTACCCGCAAAGTAAGGGCCTATCCCGGGCAAGTCCAGAAGCGCGGTGCTGTCGGCCTTGTTTATGTCCAGCAGGGGGATGTCGATGAAAGGCTTGAGGCGCTCATATACGCTGTCCGCGACCACGTAGCTTTTGGCAAAGTCCGATGCGCGGCGGAATCGTCCGCCTTTTTGCCGATAGCGGTCTATGGAAGCGGCCTGCTTCTCAGAGAATCCCAGGCGCTGCAGGTCTTCAATCGAAACTGTGTTGGGATTGAAGCGGAAGCTTTCCACCTTTCTCGGGCCGAGCTTTTCGCGCACTTTCACGGCATCGGTTGAATGTGCCGCGCTGCGCCTTATAATGACAGGCTTTGCGGCTTCTGCCTCCTCCGGCTTGGCAGCATTGCCGATAAGCTCTTCTGCCAGAGTGCGGTCCACGACGAACACGGTGTCCGGCTTGTCGCGCTTGGCAAGCAAAGCCGTGGCTGCAGCTTTGTGAACGAACAAAGCCACCTGATAGCCGATTACAAGGAAAACCAGGGCGATGGCGCCCGTTATGAAACTGGCAGAGAGCGGACTACGGCTCCTGCCCGGAGTTGTCCCCTTGTCCATAACGCTTCTTCTTTTCTGCTTTTGCCGGCGGGGCACCGGCGACGACTATTACAATTTCGCCTTTTGGCTCATGTTCACGGAACCAGTCGGCCACTTCTTGCAAAGTGCCTCTTCTGTGCTCTTCGTGCACTTTGGAGATTTCCCTGGCTACTGAACACTGGCGCTCCGGCCCAAAGAAAAGGGCCATCTGTTCCAGTGTTTTCACAAGCCTGTACGGCGATTCATAAAAAACCATGGTGCGGGGTTCCGTCGCGAGGGCGCTAAGCTGCGTTTGCCTGCCCTTCTTCTGTGGCAGGAAACCTTCGAAGCAGAACTTGTCGCACGGAAGACCGCTGGAAACAATAGCGGGAATGCAGGCGGTTGCTCCGGGAAGTGTTTGAACCTCAATTCCTTCTGCCGCGCAGGTGCGGGCAAGCAGAAATCCAGGATCCGAGATGCCGGGCGTTCCGGCATCGCTTACCAGCGCGACGTTGAGGCCGCTAAGTATCCTCTCCTTCACCACCTGCACGGTCTGATGCTCGTTGAATTTATGATGGCTCTGAAGTGGCCGATGTATGTCGAAGTGCTTGAGCAGCACCGACGATGTGCGGGTGTCCTCGGCAAGGATCAGATCGGCTTCCTTCAGCACTTGGATGGCGCGGAGCGTCATGTCGTCCAGATTGCCCACGGGGGTGGGGACTATGTAAAGTTTGCCTGCCATTATCCGAGTTTTTTGCGAACCGACATCATGAAGTGATATACAGGGCTGGAGTCCATCTTCCAATCCGGGAAATGGGTCCTGACGTAGCTGATTGCCTGATCCAGAGTCTGCATATTGTTGAGTTCCTGCAGCGTGGCGTCATACAAATCCGCATCTTCCCCAAACAGAGTGCCGATGAAAAGCGCCCTGTCCAGAAGGCTTATGCCGCTGCGGATATTCTTCACCGGAAGGCCGGGCCTGTCTTTGCGCCAGGGAAGATTGGCTGTGGGATCATCCGCTGCAGGGGCTTTTGCCACCGGAGGAGCAAGCTTGACCTCCGCTTGGGCATGGGCGGATGGCGGAAGCTCTTCTGCTTCGCCTAATTCTATTTCGGAAAAGTCAACGGCATCGTCGGCGGGGCCTTCCGCCACTGTCTCCGGCATCGGGGGAAGATCGTCCGGACCGTCGGTAATTACTTCCATGTCAACTGCTTCCGGCTCTTCTGCTTCTGCAATAGGGGCCTCCGGCTCCTCAACTTGTGGCTCCGGCTCCTCCTCGGGCGCATCTGTTTGAAGCTCTGCCGATTCCAGAAGGGAGAGCCTCTCTTCCAGGGCCGACAGGCGGGCTTTCAGGTCCTCTATTTCTTCTTTGACTGAAATTAGAATTTCTGTATGACTTTTCTCCATAATTTGCTATATTTGCGTGTACAACACCTAACAAAGTTACGGAAATGTTTTTGGAAAATGCAAAAAAATCAGGCTGCATAGAGGTTATTTGCGGCTCCATGTTCTCCGGCAAAACGGAAGAACTCATCAGAAGGCTTAAACGCGCACAGTTTGCAAAGCAAAAAATAGCCACTTTCAAACCCACTATAGACAAGCGCTATTCCGATTTGGACGTAGTCTCGCACGACTCCCACAGCATTTCCTGCACCCCCATAAAATCGCCCTCCCGCATGCTCCAGATTGAGGAGGATGTCCAGGTAGTCGGCATAGATGAGGCCCAGTTCTTCGACGACAGCATCATCGATGTCTGCCAGCAGCTGGCGGCCCGTGGCGTCCGCGTCATCATCGCAGGTCTAGATACTGACTATCTCGGCAAACCCTTCGGCCCTATGCCCGGCCTTATGGCCATAGCGGAGGACGTACAGAAGGTTCACGCAATTTGCGTGCGCTGCGGCTCCCTTGCCAACCATTCCCACAGGCTTTCCGCTTCCAAGAAGCTGGTGGTCCTCGGTGAGAAGGACACCTACGAGCCCCTCTGCCGCGAGTGCTATCAAAAAGCACTGGCCGAAGACAATGCATATAATCCATTGTTGTCATCATAAACATTACATTTACCGCAGTATTTCTGCGGTTTTTTTTGTGCCGGCAAGTTAGAGACAATTAAGCGTTTTAAAAAATATTAAACGTTTAAGTTACAATCGGCTAATTGCCAGATTGTTACGGCGGACTCTAAACGGATAATCCGGAGGTTTTTGCTCATCAGAATCTTTTTTCCTATTTTTGTACTTATGAAAGAGCGTCTTTTAGGGAAGAATCCAGAGGAACTAAAGCAAATTGCCTTGCAGCTCGGCCTGCCGGCTTTCACCGGCAAGCAGATAGCCCAGTGGCTGTACGTCAAGCGTGCAAAATCCATAGAAGAAATGACCAATCTCTCAAAACTTGGCAGGGAACGTCTGTCCCAAAGTTATGAGGTTGGCCTCTCGTCTCCCATAGACGTACAAACCTCAAAGGACGGAACCCGCAAATACCTTTTCCCGGTAAATGGAGAAAGCGCCAATGCGGTGGAAGCTGTAATGATTCCGGACGGCGAGCGTAAAACCCTCTGCGTAAGCTCCCAAGCCGGCTGCAAGATGGGATGCAAATTCTGCATGACAGGCCGCCAGGGCTTCCACGGCAATCTGGACGCGGCCGATATCCTCAGCCAGTTCTTCGCGATAGAAGAAGCCGGGCAGCTCACCAATACCGTTTTCATGGGCATGGGCGAGCCCCTGGACAACTGGGAGCAGGTAAAGCGCGTAATAGAGGTGCTGACGGCGGACTGGGGCCTTGCCTGGAGCCCCAAACGCATCACCCTCAGCACAATAGGCGTCCTGCCCAAGCTAAAACAATTCCTGGACGAAAGCCGCTGCCACCTTGCAGTAAGCCTTCACAACCCCTTCCCTGAAGAAAGGGCGGAAATGATGCCGGTGCAAAAAGCCTGGTCCATAACGGAAATTGTCCGCCTCATAAAACAATACGACTTCAGCGGCCAGCGCAGGGTAAGCTTCGAATACACAGTCTTTGAAGGCTGGAACAATTCGCCCCGCCACGCGGCGGAGCTCATCCGCCTGCTAAAGCATCTGGAGTGCAGGGTAAACCTTATCCGCTTCCATAAAATACCGGACTTCCCATACGGCACAGCTCCGGAAAAAGCCATGGAAGCATTCAAAACACTACTTGAAGAAGGCGGTCTCACCGCAACCATCCGCGCCTCCCGGGGCGAAGATATCTTTGCGGCCTGCGGCCTTCTTGCCGGTAAACATGCCGCCGAGCATAGCCAGAAATAAACTATGAAACGCCTGCTGACAGTTATCATCCTGCTTTTTGGAGCCTTCACCCTTAACGCTCAAAAAACGCAAGGGGAGCCCGCCTCGTCCACTTTCGGCCTTGACAGCAAGGACGCAGTGGCAGTGAGACAGATCCGCTACCGTATGGCCCAGATCCGCCGTACACGCCCCACAGTTGCCCTGGTTCTTTCAGGAGGCGGCGCCAAGGGAGCAGCCACCGTCGGAGTGCTCAAATACCTGGAAGAGAATTACCAGATGCCCATCGACATGGTAGTCGGCACCAGCATCGGCGGTCTGCTTGGCGGTTTTTATGCCCTTGGCTATGATGCGGCAGCCCTTGACACCCTTATCCACAACATAGATTGGGACATGGCCCTCAGCGACAAGGTGGACCGCAAATACATTCCCTATTCCCGCACCCGTTACAAGGAAAAGTTCTTCCTCTCTTTCCCTTTCTATTACAAGGCGGAAGACTACAAAGCCTACCTG
Organism: Bacteroidales bacterium; assembly: GCA_017477465.1. GTDB lineage: Bacteria > Bacteroidota > Bacteroidia > Bacteroidales > UBA932 > Cryptobacteroides. The sequence goes on along the minus strand of JAFUVU010000029.1, from coordinate 46,441 downwards.
AGAGGCGACATGCCCTTCACATCCGGCCGTAACCGCCAGCTTAGAATAGGGGCCGATACCGGCAGCGACGAGGAGTCAGTGAGCGATCTTGTAAGGGGAAACCTTCTGGGAAGCCTTCCTTCCGGCTTTGTCTTCGGCCAAAATGTGAATCACATCATTTCCTCAAGGACAGTTGGTTACAGCGATTCCACGGACTTTTTCAAATTCCCCATCCCCTTTGCCTGCGTAGCTACGGACATGGCCTCCGGAAAGGCCAAGGTCTGGCATGACGGGTCCATCAATCTCGCCATGCGTTCGACGATGAGCATCCCCGGCCTTTTCGCCCCCGTGCGTACGGGAGGCATGGTGCTGGTGGATGGCGGCATGCGCAACAACTTCCCCGTGAACATAGCCCGCGAAATGGGCGCGGACATCATAATCGGCGTAGATCTTTCCAACAATTCATTGAAGGCCGACGATATCCAAAACCTTGCCGATATCCTCATCTCCAGCATCGACCTTTTCTCCAACGACGCCTTCGAGAAAAACGTAGAGTCGGTTGACGTGCGCATCCATCCCAACATGGACGGATACAATATGTTAAGCTTCAACAATACGGCCATCGACTCAATGCTCGTAAGGGGTTACAACGCTGCGGCGGAGCATTCGAAGGAACTGGACGCCATACGTCACAGAGTGGGTAAAGCCAAGCGCAAATTGAATAGCACTCCGGCAGTTGACATCGGCCAGACTCCGGTAGTAATCAACGCTATAGATATAGTCGGCGTTTCAGAAACGGAGGCCGATTACATCCGCTCCAAGATGTATGTCAAGCCCGGCTCCATTGTGAACCGCCGCATAATTGAAGAGGATATAGCAGGCATCTTCGGCCAGGGAGCCTACGATTACGTGAACTACGAGTTCCGCGGCACGGCGGAGCCTTATCGGCTCAGAATCACCTGCAAGAAAGGCCCCATGAACCAATTGGGCATGGGCGCAAGAATCGACACGGAAGAATTGGCGGCCGTGCTCCTCAACGTCGGCATAAATACCAATTCCATGAGCGGCTCCTCCCTGGACATGACGGCACGTATCAGCGGCAACCCTTACATCGACCTGCAATACTCCTACAACGCGCCTAAGTTCTCCACGGTGAACCTGAGGGCGATAACGCGCTATACAGACCGCAATACCTTCTTTTCCGGCACCAACCGCTATTCGATTCGTTTCCTCACGGCGGCGCAGGAGCTGTATATGTCCAATATGCGCTGGATCAACCTCGATGTCAAGCTGGGCATCCGCAATCAGTACGCCCACGTCTTCAACGTCCTTACTTCGGACGACGTAGTAGGCGACTACGACATCTCCTCCAGCACCCGCGACTATCTGGGCGCCTTCCTGGAGGGCAGGGTAGAGACGCTGGACAACGGCTATTTCCCTTCGAAGGGTGTCTCGGCAGGCATTAGGCTGGATGCAATCTCAAGATATTTCGACCCCACGGCAAGCCAGAAGTGGATGGGCGTAATAGCTGCCGACGGTACCATGCCGGTCTCCCTTGGCCGCTTCAGCCTTGTGCCTTCCGCCTCGCTCCGCTTCATCCTCGGCGAAGATATTCCCATCATTTATTCCAACGTAATGGGCGGCGATATCCGTGGCCGATACGTGGAACAGCAGCTGCCCTTCATCGGCATTTCAAATGCTGCTTTCAGGCGTAACTTCCTGGCGTTGATGCGTTTGGATGCCCGCTACCGTATAGGCAAGAACCATTACCTCTCCCTGATGGGCAACGTCTCCTACGACTGGGACCACTTCGTGAATTTCGAAAGCGGAGAGTCGGTGTGGGGCGTCGGCCTTGGATATGGCTACAACACTATTGCGGGGCCCATTAAGGCCCAGGTCTATTGGTCCAGCCTTACCAATCGCCTAGGCGCTTATCTGTCATTTGGTTACAACTTCTAGCCCATGGAAAGCAAACGCTGCCTCAGCCGCCTGCAAAAGCTCTGCTCCAAGGCGGAGTATTGCTCAAAGGACATGTATCGGAAAGCCCTGAAAGACATGGAAGGCGATGCCGATGCAGCCGCCTCCATCGTGGCCAGCCTTGTGGAAGAACGTTACGTGGACGACGTCCGTTTTGCATCGGCCTTTGCCAGGGAGAAAGCCACGCTTCAGGGCTGGGGGCCGGTGAAAATCCGTTTCCAGCTCCGTTCCAAGGGCGTTCCGGAGGCCGCCATTTCTGCGGCACTGCAGGAAGTGGAGCCGCAAAAAGCCGGCGACAAATTGGAAAAGCTGCTGCAAAGCAAAGCCCGCACTCTGGAAGGCGACCCGCAGAAGCGCCTCAAACTCATTAAGTTCGGCCTTACCCGCGGCTATGAGTACGATGCAATAGAAAAGGCCCTGGACAGTGTCCAGAGCCTTTAGAAAACTGGCGGGGCAGTAAGCCGCTTTCTGTTTTTAAATCTGTCATTTATCTTCGCAACCTACCCCCCGGCATCGGACGGGCAGCCCTCATCTGCCGGTATATTTGGTCTTGCAGGCCCGGATACCGTACCCGCCGCATGTCGCCATACGGCGTCGTGGGCTCTTACCCCGCGTTTTCACCCTTACCGGAGGAAAAAAAAGAAAAACCTCCGGCGGTAATTTTCTGTTACAGGTATCTGAAGATTACTCCCCACTGTGCTTTCCACAGACGGGTGCCCTTTCCTGTGCGGACTTTCCTCAGCGCCGCAGGCGCCGCGACAGATCGTCCCGCCATTTTGTTTTGGGCGGCAAAGATAGTAAAAAAATTACAATCTTGCCTTGATTGCTTCGGTGGCCTCTTCGTATCCAGGTTTTTCCAGGAGTGCGAACATGTTCTTCTTGTATGCTTCCACGCCGGGCTGGTTGAACGGGTTCACGCCAAGGGTATAGGCGCTGATGCCGCAGGCGAATTCGAAGAAATACAGCAGAGAGCCAAGGCGCTTTGCGTCAAGGGTGTCGATGCTGATTGTGATCTGGGGCACGCCACCGTCGATGTGTGCTAGGCGGGTGCCGATTTCGGCCATGTGGTTGCAATGCTCTACATGCTTGCCGGAGAGGTAGTTGAGCTGGTCAAGGTTCTGTTCGTCCGACTCGATGACTACTGAGCGGCGGGCGCTGTCGACGTGGAGGACTGTCTCGAACATTATGCGAGAGCCTTCCTGGATGAACTGACCCATTGAGTGAAGGTCGGCCGTGTTGTTGACGCTGGCGGGGAAGATGCCTTTGGAGTCTTTGCCTTCGGATTCACCGTAGAGCTGCTTCCACCATTCGGAGACGTAAGTGAGCTTGGGTGAGTAGTTTACAAGGATTTCGACGCTCTTGCCCAGCTCCGTGTGCAGGAGGTTGCGCATTGCGGCGTACTGAATGGCGGGGTTGCTCTTTTCGCGTGCTGCGAGGGCGCGCTCGGCTTTCTTTGCACCGTCCACAAGCTCGCGGATGTCGAAACCGGCCACGGCGATGGGCAGAAGGCCGACCGGAGTGAGTACGGAGAAGCGTCCGCCTACATTGTCAGGAACTATGAAGCTCTTGTAACCTTCCTGGTTGGAGAGGGTCTTGAGGGCGCCGCGGGAAGCGTCGGTGATGGCGACGATTCTTTCGGCGGCTTCTTTCTTGCCGTAGCGGGATTCAATGTACTGCTTGAAGATACGGAAGGCGACGGCAGGCTCCGTGGTGGTGCCGCTCTTGGAAATGACGATGCAGGCGACGTTGCGCTCGACTGCAAGGTCCATGAGTTCGGCCAGGTATTCTTCGGAGAGGTTGTTGCCGGCGAAGACCACTTCGGGGGCGTCTTTGTGCTTGAGCTGACGTGCGAAGTTGTGGCTGAGGGCTTCGATGACGCACTTTGCGCCAAGATAGCTTCCGCCGATGCCGATGGCAATCACGAGGTCCACGCCTTTCCTGTTCCAGAGGTTGCGGATGGACTCGATATCGTTGATTATGCTTTCGCTGATTTCGGAGGGGAGGTGCTTCCAGCCCAGGAAATCGTTGCCGGCGCCGTTTTCTGCATCCAGGGTGTCGAATGCTTCGAGGGCTTTATTTACATAGCTTTCAAACTTGGCCTGTTCCACGAAGGGTTCACAGCCTTTTACATCTACTTTAACCATTTTATATCTGTTTTAGCTCACAAATATACATCATTTGCTCAATACTTACAAGGCTTTAAGCATAGGAGTGCATGCCTCCGAGGAGGAGGTTGACGCCGAAGTAGGTGATAAGGACGCAGATGAAAGCGCCTATTGTGAACCAGTGGAAAAAGCGGGCGTTGCGGAAGGGCTTAAGTACGCCGCCGTGCAGGGTGAATGAATATACGAGAAGGGTGACCAGCGCCCAGGTTTCCTTAGGATCCCATGCCCAGTAGCTTCCCCAGGAGATGTTTGCCCACACTGCACCTAAGAAGGTGCCGAAGGTGAGAAGGAACACGGCAGGATACAGAACCACCAGGCTGACATCGCGCAGGGTTTCGCTGGCTTCTGACGATCTCACCGACACGCCCATTATTCCGTTGAAAGCTACAAGGCCGAAGAGCGTGTACGACATCATCATGCTAAGGACGTGGATGGAAAGTAGGGGAGACTGCAGCACCGGCATCAGGGGCATGATCTGAGGGCTAACTCCGGCCCTGCTTGCCAGCAGCATCGTGAAGCCTGCAAGGAGAAATCCCAGCGGCTCGATGAGCGGGAAACGCTTGAACAGCAGCAGTATAGCCAAGGTGGCAAACCAGGCCATCAGCATCATTATATTGTATCGGCCCACATAAGGACCTGTTCCTGATGCGTACCAGCGAAGGCCGATTGCCAGGGTAAGGTAGATCCATAGCAGAAGGGCTATTGCCGCACCGGTCCAGAGTATCCAGGCCGGGTACTTTTTCCCTTTTGAAAGCAGGACGGCGCCAAGCACGAACAGCAGGATTCCGAGGGTGAGGCACAGCATGAACTGCACCTTGGGGCGGGCTATGCGGATGTACATCTTTTCGGCCTTGACCTTGGCGGGCGAGGGGATTACATCGGCGGCAATTTTCTCCTGATAGGCTTTGATGCCCTGCAGGACACGTACGGCGTCTTCCTCGTCTCCGGAAGCGATGCTGCTGCTAACGACCGAAGGGCTTTTACGCAGGAAATTCCAAAGCTCATCGTCGTCATAGACCGAATCGGGGAAATTGTCTTTGGCGGCGTACCAGCTCAAAGTGCCGGTAGAATCGGCCAGAGGGAAGATTTTCATCTGATCCAGCTTCTGCAGTGCCTCATCCAAGCCCTTTTCCTGGAGGTAAGTGTCGAAGGGACAAACGCGATGCCCGTAATAGACATAAATGTCGCCAAGGGCCTTCGAGACGTCGTTCGTGGCCGATTTCGCCGGCATGCAAAGCAGCAGCAATGCCGCAGTGGCCGTGCTTACACGCCTTAGTGCCTGACGGAAAGTCGTATCCTTTTGGAAGAAGAAGCCCAGCATGCTTATCAGAAGGAGGAGGTATCCGGTATAAGTGATGCCTACGCCCCAGGGGTCGTGCGAAATGGCAAGGATGCTGCCTTTGCCGTCTTCGTCATAATCGGCCTGATAGAAGCGATATCCGCGGTACTTGCCGATGTTGTTCATGCTGATGAGCTCCTGCCTGCCTTCCGGCAGATAAGTGACGGTGGAACGATAGTCCGAGGGCATTTTTGAACCGCTGTGATAGTCGATGGCGAATTCTTCCAGCTTGATGCTGAAGGGGAGAGTCGCCGGGGACTCGTCGTCCAGTTCAAAATCGGCCGATTCTTCGCCTTCCCTTAGGTGGATGGTGCCGCTTTCTCCGAAGATGTGCGTGATGAGAGCCCCTGCCAGAATCACAAGGAACGATACGTGCAGGAGGAAGGTGAACGGGCGCTTTACAGTGCCTTTCTGCACCAGATAGATGAAGCCGGAAATTGCGGCTACGGCCCAAAGGATAATGAAAACAGGATTGTGGTACACCCAGCGGAAGACGGCCGGGGTGCCGTGGAGCTTTTCAGCAACTGTGGCAGCCATCATCGCCACGATGATAACTGCCATAGTTCCGAAGCTCAGGTACTTAAGGATTTTTTGAAGCTTCATTAAATAGATTCTATGAATTTAACTACTGCGTCGCGGTCTGCCTTGCTAAGATTGTAAAATTTTTCGGTTGATGCAAATGCGTCGCTGTTTTTGCTGTATCCGTGCCACATGATTGCTTCCACTACGTTGCGGGCGCGGCAGTCGTGCAAGCGGTCGCCACGGCCGGTATTCTGGGCATGGAGTCCGCGGCCCCAAAGCGGGGTTGTGCGGCACCAGGTGCCATGGATGTCGTTCTTCATGTACAGGCGGTGCTGGATGAAGTCTGAATATGGCCAGATTGTCTGATTAGCGTAACGGGGGAGAGGCTGCTTAGCGGGGTTGTTGATTGCCGGAGCCCAATAGTTGTCGTCTCCCGTGGTCCATGAAGGCTTGTGGCAGGTGGCGCAGCCCATTTCGGCAAAGAGCTTCTTGCCCTTCTGTACCGATTCGTCGTTGAGGTTGCGGGCGCGGGGAATGGCCAGACCGCGGTGCCAGACCATGAAGTCGTAGAACTCGTCGTCACTCATGTCGGGAGTGAAATTGTGGTATTTGTTGTCAAACTGGTTGGTGCCGGGTCTCAGGAGTTCGTACACCGCTTCGGCAACTTCTGCTTCCGTCACTGTGCCGTTTCCGTCCACATCTACGTAGTAGGGGGATTTCTCGCCCTGCTCCATGATAGTGGCTATTACGGAAGGGGTTTCACTCATTTTCCTGGCCCATGCGTCGGTGGTGTAGAGGAAGGGACGGTCGCTGCGGGACACGTTGGTGATGTTCCAGATGGCGTTGGCGCCGGCTCCGTCCTGCAGAGTGCCGCGGGTCATGGCATAGGTGAACTTCTTGAGAAGCTTTCCGTCCATGTAAGTGTCTCTCTCGTAGTATTTTCCGTTGGCGTCATAACCTGCTCCGTATTCACCCTTCTGCCAGTTGTGGTAGTAAGCGCTCGGGGCGAAATCGCCTGCGGCCTTGTCCCAGAAGGCGGGGTTCAGTTCTACGTAGGGAGCTTCGGCCTGATACTGGGCCTTGAAGGCTTCCTGCGGGATGGCGTCGATAAGTCCTGTTCCGGGAATGCCGATGGTGCTTTCCAGTCTGAAGCCAAGGGTTGCACCTTTTTCGGCAGCCGTGTCGTAAGGGTTGGGGTTGGTGTTGAACGCCTCACGGTCAATTGTGAGATCGGGATAGATGAGGCTGTAGGTCTCACCGTCGGCAAAGGTCATCGGCAGGCCGCTTTCCATGGCGGTGACCGGTGTCCAGGTGATGTGGATTCCGCTTTCGTCGATAGGAGGGAGGAAGGGGTCGTTGCTCATTGTCTGAGGCATGCCCGTTACTTCTGCGGCGTATGGACCGTCGTTGCTGCCGGGTTCGTTGGCATAGTAAACTACCAGAAGGTAGCCGTTGCTCCAGGCGCCTGCTCCGTTGGCTTCATAGCGGCTCTGCCAGTGGCCGTGGCCGTATGCGGGGTGGCAGTCCAGGCAGGATTTGCGCACGGCCGCGGGGCCGAGACCCTTGAAGGGTGCTGTCTCCAGAGTCACATTGCGCTCGAAGAACATTTCGCCGTGGTTGAAGGCTTTCATCAGGCCTTGCTGCTCAACGGCGGGAGCGGGGTCCTCGTAGCTGTCGTCGGCAACATTGAGCGTTGTGCCAAGCTGGCCGCCGGGATACCATTCGGCCGCAGTGAAATTACCCACAGCCTGGCCGACGTATTTTGCATCCGTTTCGCGGGAAGGGATGTTGGAACTGTTGTTCTTGCCGCTGCAGCCAGCCAGCACAAGCACTGCTCCGATAATGAAATAAAAAGTTTTATTCATAGTTTAAAGTTTCGTAATCCAATCTTCAGCGGCGGTAAGTTCGTCATTCAGGTCATTGACTTTTTCAATTGCTTCTTCCACGTATGAAGCGGTGGGTTTTTCTACGAAGGCTATGCCGGTGGAGATGCAGTCCTGAAGGCTCTTGAGGGCGGCCGTGAGGCTATCCTCAAGGCTCTTTGCGCCGCTGTAGCCTTTGCTGGTGAGGAAGGTCATGACGGATGCCGATTTAGGCGTAGAAGCGTTGTTTGCGCCATAAAGGGAGTACTGGATGGAGAGGATGTTGTCGCGGAAGTCGTAGAAAGAGCGGTGCGAATAGGGCGACTCGATGTAGTCCTTGTCGTAATTGCTGCCGCTTACGTAGTGGGCGGTTCCCATTTTGGTGTTGGCGACTTCGTCGGCAATGCTGGCGCTGCCGTGAAGGATGGTCTTGGCGACGGCTTCCTGCCATGTTCCGTAAGTGCTTCCGGCCTGGGCGGCTTTGAGGAGGTTCTCGCCGTAGGTGAGATCGGAGCCTTCCACGGTGCAGTTGAACTCAAGGTCTTCGATGAGCTGTTTGCGTGCTGCGGGGGCGTCGGGATTCCAAGAGACCTGGAGTTGGGCGCATGCATTGTAAAGGTCTTCGGCAACTGCGGTTGCAAAAACCAATTCATCCTGGCCGCTTACTGTGACGCTGGCGAATGCCGCATCGGTTTCGTTGCCCTTCAAGGCTTCTGCCGTGCGTTTCTTGCCGTCGCGGAAGAGGATGAATTCGATGCCATGGAAGCCGAGTGAAGAAGCGCCTACGAGGTCGATGGCGTCTGCGCCTTCTTCTTTCAAAGCCTTGATAGTGTTAGGGTTCGAAAGGCTTGTGGCGAGCTTGGCTTTGTTCAGGGGCCAGGAATCGATGTGCGGGTCGATGCCAAAGGCGGTTGCGGCGCCAAAGAGGAAAGCTTCGCTCTTTTCCCAGTATTCGCGGGCGAGGAGGAAGGTTGCGCAGGCATCGTCCACCTGTGCCTGAGTGATGGCGTTGCCGCCGTCGCGGAGGGCGGTGAGTTTTTGGACGAGGTTTTCGGTCTCGTCGGCCAAAGAGCCGTAGATGGTGTAGATAACATTGGGGACGTACTGCTCCACTATGCTTTTGAGAGCCTTTTCGTCGCTTGAAAGGACGATTTCAGTCTCCGGCTTGTTGTTGCAGGAGCTGAAAACGGCGGCACAGAGTGCCAAAGATACAAGGATTTTGTTTTTCATAATTTATTTACGTTTACTTATTAAAATATGCCATATAAGCCACTCCCAGTGAGATTGAAGGCTCTGGGTTGAAGCCTTCGGGCAGGAAGCGGTGCGAGTATTCAGCCTTTACTGCAAGTTGAGGAAGCGGGTACCAGTTTATACCTGCTGCGATGCGGTGCTTGCGGGTGTAGGGGACGTTGTCGCTCTGGCCTTCGCCGGGGATGTACGGGTTGTAATACTCGTAACGGGCAAAGACAAAAACCTGGGAATCAGCCTTTTGGCTGAACCAAGGGAGGATGTCGTAACCTGCCTCCACGCCGGCGGCCACTGCATTCTGGCCGAAGCTGGTCTTGTCGTAAGGAGCTTCGTTTGCGGTGCGATTACGTTTGAGGCGCGAAATGACGGCGGCGTCGGAGACGTAGCCATAATCGGCATTGCCTCTCACAATCAAGCGTTTGCCTTTATAGTCAAAATCCATTGAGCCGATGGCTGTGCGTCCTTTCACGGAAGCGTACTGCTCCGACATCTGCTCGTACGGATAGGTATTGTTCATGGAATTGCCATAGTATGCGCTGAGGCCGATACGGAGACCTTTTACGGAGTAATTGTCCACCCTGCCGACAAAGCCCAGCTGATTGGCGACCTTGAACTCGAAGGGAGAGCCTGCGCCGTTCTTGACAAAGTTGTCGCGGCTGAACATGTAGGCGTCCAGGCCTGCAATCATTTGCACCTCGTAGCGCCAGGAACGAGTTCTGCCCCAGATGCTTATGCCTGTGTCATGCCAGGTGCTGGGAAGTATGGTGAACTCGCCTTCCGGGCGGTAAACGGTGAAGAAGTTCAGAGGTTCGTGGGCGTTGTTGAGGCCGCCTACGGGGACTACGATATGTCCTACGCGCACGTTCAGCTGAGGGAAGAAGGATTTCTGAATCCAGAACTGCTCCAGCTCCACTTCGCCGCCTTTTTCCACTTCGCTTTCCCACTCTCCGGCTTCTTCGAATTCCTTTTCCATGGCGGTGCCGGTGCCGGTGTGCTCAAACTCGATTTCGGTTTGCATGCTCCAGCCTTTGCCGAAGTCGTAACCTAAATAGATGACAGCGTGGGGGATATCGAACCGGCCATGGGATTCGCCCGTATGTGCCGATGCCGTCGAGTAACGGTAAACATTGTCGCTGTAGAAATTGCGGGTGAGGGCTACTTCTCCGTAACCTCCGATAGTGAGTCGCTGTGCTGCCATGCTGAAAGAAATCAGCATGCAGCAAAGCACTATAAGAAGATGTTTGTTCATAGCATTTATTTGTCGCGCAAAATTAGGATAAGGAGAAATAATCGGCAATCATTATTGTTTGGTATTGGCGCCCTCTATACCACCATTTATGGTTACTGCCGGCCCGGATTTTGCCGATGCGCTATTTTTGCTTAACTTTGCAAGTGCAATGAAAAAGATAGCGATAATCGGTCTCAGTCTCCTTGTGTCGGCGTGTACAAGCGCCCAAGTCAAGGAGTATGTGCCTAAAATAATAAAAGAGTACCCTCATAAGGTGAGTTCCTATACGCAGGGCCTCTTCTTCCACGACGGCACCCTCTACGAAACCACCGGTCAGTGGGGGGAGAGTTCCATAAATACGATAAATATAGAAACTGGAGAACCACTGCTGTCCAAAAAGCTGAAGAACAAGTACTTCGGCGAAGGCTCGTCCATCCTGGGCGACAATCTGTACATCCTGACCTGGACAAATAAAGTAGCCTTCGTTTACGATGCCGCCACCTTGACTTACCGTAAAACCATCAGCTATCCGCGCGAGGGGTGGGGCTTAACAACAGACGGCAAACAGCTTATAGCAAGCGACGGCAGCAGCACCCTTTATTTCATGGACGAAAACCTGAAGGTGACCCGCCGCCAAAACGTGACTCTTCTCGGCCGTCCGCTGCGTAATCTGAACGAACTGGAATGGATAAACGGGAAGATCTGGGCAAACGTATATCTGACCGATCTGGTTGTAATAATCAATCCCTCAAACGGCAAAGTGGAAGCTACCCTGGACTGCACGGGCCTGCTTCCCATGAAACTCCGCAGCCAGACCACGGATGTACTTAACGGCATAGCAATAGATGAGAAGGGGCAGATTTACCTTACCGGCAAATACTGGCCCCGCATGTACCAGATAGAATTGGTAAAGAAAAAATAAACATATAAAGACATATTGGGGTATCAGGAAAGTCCTGATTGAGATCATACCCATTGAACTTGATACGGTTCATACCGTCGTAAGGAATGAAAAAACAAATGATTGCTGCGGCACTGCTTGTGCTGCCCGTCTGCGTGGCTCAGGCGCAGGAAAACAAAGCTGAGCGTCTCGATTCTGCCGTAGTGTCGGCCTCAAGGGCCTCAAATGCCACTCCCGTCACATTTACTACTGTCGGCAAAGCGGAACTGTCGGCCACCAATCCAATGAGTTCCCTGCCGATGGCGCTGAATCTGCTCCCGTCGGTTGTGACTTACAACGAAGGCGGCACCGGCCTTGGCAATTCCGCAATGACGATACGCGGCTCCAAAGGCTCCCAGATTAACGTTACGCTGAACGGCATCACCCTGAACGACGCCGAGTCCCAGGAGGTTTTCTGGGTGAACATCCCGGCTTTGACAAGCCTGATATCCAATGTCCAGGTGCAGCGCGGCCTTGGTACAAGCGCCAACGGCGCCGGTGCGTTCGGGGCCAGCATTAACATGAATACGGGCATGGTGCAGGCTAAGCCATCGGCCCGGATAGAGATGAGCGGCGGGTCGTATAAAACCTTCGTGACTTCGGTGGCGGCATCCAGCGGCCTTCTGCCCGGCGGCGTTTACTTCGACCTTGCCTGGAACGTCGGAGCAACCGAAGGCTATATCCGCAATGCCGATGTTTACTCCAATTCCCTTTTCGCGGCACTTGGCTGGATGGGCGGGCGCAATTCCCTGAAGCTCACTTATTTGATGGGCGATCAGTGCAGCGGCATAACCTGGGACGGCATCGACCTTGACACGTACAAGGTGAACCGTACGTACAACGGCGCCGGAGAGTATTATGACGAAAACGGCAATGTCCGCTATTACCCCAATCAGACCGACAATTATCGGCAGCATCATCTGCAGCTTAACTGGACGCATGCTTTCAGCGGCCTTCTCCGCTGGACCAATACTCTCAATTATACCCGCGGCGACGGCTACGACGAGTATTACAAAATGAACCGGAAGCTGCAGAATTTCGGCATCAACGGCGGCAGGAGCGACATGACCTACCGCAAGAAGATGGACAACGACCTGTGGGTGCTGAATTCCGACCTTATTTACACATCGGCCCTTTTGGATGTCACTGCAGGGGTCAACCTCTCGTCCTATAGGGGAGGCCATTTTGGCGAAGTGCTCTGGGTGAAGACGTTAGGTGAGATAAGCAATCAGCCTCAGTGGTACAGCAATACCGGCACGAAGCGCGAGGTCGGCGCTTTTGTGAGAAGCGAGTACAAGCCCCTTCGGTGGCTCACCGCCTATGCCGATCTTCAGCTTCGCAGCATATTCTACGATATTGTGGGCATTGACGACGACTTCCTGGAGTACGGGGCGCAGGATTCAGACAGGTTCGACTACAGGAAGAACTGGCTCTTCTTCAATCCCCGCGCCGGCCTCACTGCAAGCTTCGGCGGGCATAAGCTCTACGCATCGGCCGCTTTCGGCCATAGGGAGCCTGGCAGGCCCGATATCAAGGAAAATATCAAGGGGGACGGCCTTGAGATAAAGCCGGAGAAGATGCTCGATATCGAGGCTGGGTATCAGTTTGCAAGCCAGATGTTTACCGCTTCCGTCAACCTATATGCCATGGAATATTGGGACATGCTTCTGGAGACCGGGCGTCTGTCAGGCTCGGGCTATCCCGTGAAAGAGAATGTCCCTCGCTCATGGCGGCGCGGTATAGAAATGGCCCTTGCGGTGCAGCCTTGGAAGTGGATGCGCCTGGACGGCAATGCCACCCTGTCAATGAACCAGATTGCCGATTATACCTCATATATCCAGATTGACGACTATTCGGGGCGCACCCATGCCGTGAATTACGGTAAAACCACCATGCTCATGTCGCCTTCGCTGATCGGGATGGCCAGGCTTTTCCTGATGCCTTGGAAAAACGGGGTGCTTTCCATAGACGGAAAATACGTCGGCAAGCAGTTCCTCGACAATTCCATGAGGGAGGAGCTTGCGGTTCCCGCTTACTTTGTGGCGGGGCTGAGCGCCGGCTATACGTTTGATCTTCCCGTCGGCAAGCTTGCCGTGTCGGCTTATGTGAACAACCTGCTTAATAATCTCTACTATGCCGCAGGCTGGCGTTGGGAAAGTTATAATGAGGATTCGGGCCGTATAGACACAGGAATTGGCGTATATCCCCAGGCTCCTAGAAATTTCATGATAAAACTGAGCTATAGTTTTTAAAATAATTTATTTTATAAAGAAAAGTTTAAAAAATTTTGGAGTTAAATTTTCTTTGTTTATATTTGCATAAGCAATCGAGGGAAACCACCCCTCGCAGGCTTAAGACGCATCTTCTAACCAACTGTTAACCTTCTTCTTAAAAGGTAAGAATACACTACTAACTAACCAAGTAAAAAGCTCGCAGTGATGCGAGCTTTTTATTTATAATTTAGTAATTTTGCACTCAAAATATAAGATAATGATAAGAATAGATATCATAAGCGTAGTCCCGGAATTGCTGGACAGCCCGCTAAGCTACTCTATACCCGGCCGTGCCGTAAAAAAAGGCCTTGCAGAGATTCACGTCCACGATCTGCGCCGCTACGGCCTGGGCTCCCGCCAAACAGTTGACGACTATTCCTACGGCGGCGACGCCGGAATGGTGATGATGGTTGAGCCCGTGTTCAACTGCATAGCCGACCTTAAAAAAGAACGCAATTACGACGAGGTCATCTACATGGCTCCGGACGGCGAAGTGCTCACCCAGGGCATTGCCAACGAGTTGTCCCTCAAAGAGAACATAATCATTCTCTGCGGCCACTACAAAGGCATAGACGAGCGTATCCGCGAGCATCTTGTAACCCGCGAAATCTCAGTGGGGGACTTTGTGGTCAGTGGCGGGGAAATCCCTGCAGCTCTTCTTGCCGACAGCATAATCCGCCTGATTCCCGGCGTCCTTACCGATGAGACATCGGCCCTCAGCGACAGTTTCCAGGACGGCCTGGTCTCGCCTCCGGTTTACACCCGTCCGGCGGAATTCAATGGCTGGAAGGTGCCGGATGTCCTGCTCAGCGGCAACCCCAAACTCATCCGCTCGTGGCAGGATGAGCAGTCGCTTGCGCGCACTAAAGAGCGCCGTCCGTCACTTTTGGAAAAGTAAGGGATTATTGTTAAATTTGCGAGTTAATGTATAACCAATTAGATACTTGTTATGAGTGAAGAAATTAAGCCTGTGGCTGCAGAAGAAACCGCAGATGTAGAAAAACTGGCCGGTGAGGCCGTAGAAACAACGGAAGAAAAGACTCAGGCAGTGGCAGAGGAACTGAAGGAAGGAATCGAAGAAGTGAAGGAAGCCGCCGTCAATCTGGGTGAGAAAACCCTGGCAGAGCTTTCCGGTCTGTTCCAACAACTGAAAGAAAGTGCCGACCGCATGAAGCGGTCAAAAGAGGCCGAAGCCATAAAATCGGCCTTCTATAAACGTCTCTCCAAAGAAAAGGCAGAGGCAGGGGAAGACGCCACGGTGGAAGAGCCGGACGACAACACCCCCGTTGAAGAGGCAACCGTCCCGCTGCAGAGTGGTCCGGTAAGCCCCTTCGCAGCTATTGAGGCAGGCTTCAAGAGCCTCTACATGGACTACAAGAAAGAAAGGGCCGAATACAACCGCGAACAGGACGCCCTCAGGGAAGGCAACCTCCAGACCAAACAGGCTATCATCGAAGAGCTGAAGGCCCTTGTGGAAGCCCCCGGCGACATGAAGGACGCATTCCCGCGCTTCCGCGACATCCAGAACCGCTGGAGGGAAGTCGGCCCAGTGCCGCAGCAGAACTTCCGCGACGTAAACGACACCTATCAGCTATACGTCACAAAGTTCTACGACCTCGTAGATATCAACCGCGAACTCAGAGACCTCGACTTCAAGAAAAACCTGGAAGCCAAAACTGCATTCTGCGAACAGGCGGAGCAGCTTGCCCAGGACGAAGACGTGGTAGAATCCTTCAAGGAACTCCAGAAACTCCACGAGCAGTGGAAGGACCTGGGCCCCGTCGCCAAAGAGTACAGGGATGCCATCTGGGAGCGTTTCCGCGCAGCCACTTCCGTTATCAACAAGCGCTACCAGGCTCATTTCGAAGGCCTGAAGGCTCAGCAGACGGATAACCTCGCCGCTAAAACCGCACTTTGCGAAAAAGTGGAAGCAATTGCCGATAAGGAAATCACATCATCGTCCCAGTGGAATGCACTGAGCAAGGAAATCGAAGAGATCCAGGCCGAATGGCGTACCATCGGCTTTGCAACACGCAAGGAAAACCAGAAGGTTTACGACCGCTTCCGCGCAGCCTGCGACAAGTTCTTCGAGCGCAAGCGTGCCTCCTTCTCCGAGTTCAAGGATTCGATGAACGCCAATCTGGAGAAGAAAATGGCCATCATCGAGGAAGCCGAATCCCTGAAAGACAGCACGGACTGGAAAGCAACAGGCGACCGCCTCATCGAGCTCCAGCGCCAGTGGAAGGAAATCGGCGCAGTGCCCCGCAAGAAGAGCGAGCAGATCTGGAAACGTTTCCGCGCAGCTTGCGACGCTTTCTTCACGGCAAGGGACAACCGTCCCGGCGGCGGTCAGAGCCTCGGCGCCAACCTGGCAGCAAAGAAGGCCCTCATCGAAGAAATCAAAGCCTTTGAACCCGAGGCCGGCAAGGAAGAAGAAGCCCGCAAGGCTTTCCAGGAGAGATGGAACGCTATCGGCTTTGTTCCTTTCAAGGAAAAGGACGCTGTCCAGGCAGCATACCGCGAAGCTATGGACGAAAAGTTCCCCGGCGCCGTCCGCGGCCGCAGAAATGCAGGAGGCAGGGGAGCGGAGCGTCGTCCCATGTCGGAGAAAGACCGCCTGAAGGAGCAGTTTACCGCCCTTCAGCAGGAAATCCAGACATACGAGAACAATATCGGCTTCTTCGGCCTTTCCAAGGGTGCCGAAACCCTGAAAGCCCAGATGCAGGAACGCATCGACGCAGCAAAGCAGAAACTGGAAGATTTGAAGGCGCAAATCCGTGCCAAGGAGCAGGAGGAGGGACAGGAGTAAGCCTATGGACAAGAATTCAGTTATCGGCTTTGTCCTGATTTTCCTCATAATGATGGGGACATTCTGGTATCAAAGCCGTCAGCAACAAAAACAGTTGGCATATCAGGCACAGCTTGATTCCATTGCAGCCGCGGAGGCATACGCCCAGTGGCAGCAGGACAGCATCTGGCGTGCAAACAATCCCGAGGCCGCAGCAGCATTGGACACCGTTGTCGCTGCCAAGGCCGATACTTCGGCCGCTCCGGTTTATTCCGACTCCCTGCTCAATGCAGCGGCTCAGGCTGATGCGCAGCTCATTACCTTGGAGAACGAAAAGCTCCAGGTAGTGTTCACAACACGGGGTGCACAGCCGTATTCAGTGCTTGTAAAAGATTATCTGACATACGAAAAAGAGCCTCTGTACATCCTCCAGGCAGGAAAATCAGAGCTGGGATATGTAGTCTATGCACCTACAGCCGTCGATACCCGTAAATTCAATTTCCAGTATATTCAGGCGGAATCTTCCGACAGCACGGTCGTAATGCGCCTGCCTTTTGCCGGCGGTGGTTACATCGAGCAGCGGTACACCCTCCTGAAGGATTCCTACTCTGTAAATGAGACGGTCTCTTTCGTCGGTATGGGTCAGCTTATTCCCCGCAATGTCGGCAGCATAGATGTGGACTTCGAAGCCGTCATCCCCCGCATGGAGAAAGGCTACAAGAACGAAACGCAGTACTCCCGCCTCAATTACTATTTCCCGGACGACAACAAGCCGGCCAATATCGGCAACGGACGCAACGGGGAAAAGCGCTTCAACAACAATATCGAGTGGTTCGCCTTCCAGCAGCAGTTCTTCAGCGCCATCATGCGCGCTCCCAAGAACTTCTCCTATGGCGAATTCTCCCTCAACTTCCTTCCTAAAGGCGACAAGGACCTTATGCGCTGTTCTGCAGCCTTAAGGGCCGATATCACCCCGGGCGCTGAAAGGATTGACGTCCCCTTCGAGTTCTACTTCGGCCCCAACGATTATAAGGGACTTAAGGCATACAATCACTCATACGAGAAGGTGATTCCTCTGGGCGGCCGTATTATCGGCTACTTCACCAAATGGGTCATCATCCCTCTGTTTGACTGGCTCAGCCGTTTCTTCTCCAGCTACGGCATCATTATCCTCCTGATGACTATCTTCATCAAGATCGTGGTGCTGCCGTTTGCCTACAAGAGCTATTCTTCATCGGCCAAGATGCAGGCGCTCAAGCCCTATATGGACAAGATTAACGCCAAGTATCCTAAGCAGGAAGATGCAATGAAGAAGCAGCAGGAGACGATGGACCTGTACCGCAAGGCCGGCGTTTCGCCTATGGGCGGCTGCCTGCCGATGCTGCTGCAGATGCCTATCCTCTGGGCTATGTTCCGCTTCTTCCCGGCTTCCATCGAACTTCGTCAGCAACCCTTCCTTTGGGCAGAAGACTTAAGCGCATACGATGACGTAATCCATTGGGGAACAAGTATTTTGGGTATGGATCACATATCCCTCTTCGCTCTCCTGATGGCTCTTTCCATGTTCTTCTACTCAAAGATCACAATGCAGAATCAAAGCACAGGCAACGACCCCAACGCCAAGATGATGCAAGTGATGAGCCTGTACATGATGCCCGTGATGATGTTCTTCATCTGTAACAACCTTTCTTCGGGCCTCAGTTACTACTATCTCCTCTCCAACTTGATAACCATGCTTGAAACCTGGATTATCAAGAAATGGGTCATCAAACCGGATGCTGTACTTGCTAAAGTCAAAGCGGCGGAAGCCAGCGGCAAGGCTGCTCCTAAGAGCAAATGGCAGCAGCGTCTGGAAGAGGCTCAGAAAATGCAGCGGGAGATGGAAAAACAGAACAAAAAGCGCAGATAATGAAAAAATGGATGGCTGCATTGGCGCTTTTCCTGGCAATAGTGCCGGGACTTGCCCAGCGCAGAGATTCAGTTTACACAGCCTCGGAACAGTTCCGCTGGTATAAGTTGACAGCCCCTGCAGTTCTTGTAGCTGCAGGGACTGCCGGTACTTTGAGCTCGTGGTACCGTGAAAATGTGAATATGCCGGTACGGGACTGGGCCCTTGCCCAGGGGCATGACAAAAACTCCTTCAACCCTGAGGATGCGCTGCAATATACACCGTACGTCGGGTATTTGGGAGCGGCGCTGTTCGGCTGCGGGGAGCATGGCGCCTGGGAAAAGCTTATGGCCAGCGGCACTGCCATCCTTTTCACCCTTGTGGTAAACGGCGGCATAAAGTATCTTGCCGGGGTGGAGCGTCCTAATGGCGCAAACAGCCAGTCTTTCCCTTCGGGACACACTGCCACCGCATTTTTGGGAGCAGAGCTCGTACGTCTTGAATATGGCCCCTGGTGGGGCCTGGCGGCATATTCGTTTGCATTATATACGGGTATCATGCGCGTGTACCACAACAGGCATTGGACGACGGACGTTTTGGCCGGTGCCGGCTTTGGCATACTCGGCGCCAATATAGGATACTGGCTTCTCCCTTACGAGCGTAAATTGTTTGGCGTGGATGCGAAAAAGTCCAAGCTTAATATTGAAGCCGTGCCCTATGCCTGCCAAACTCCTGTAGGCTCCTGCTATGGGGCATCGCTGTCCCTTCGCTTCTGATGAAAACTATGATTGCACAGTCGCTGAAACACTTGCAGGATGAACTGCCGGACGGGGTAAAACTCGTGGCAGTTTCCAAGTTTCATCCTGTTGAAAGGCTGATGGAAGCCTATAACGCCGGGCAGCGCATATTTGCCGAAAGCCGCCCGCAGGAGCTTGCGGCCAAAGTCCCTCAGATGCCGTCCGATGTCCGGTGGCACTTCATCGGCCATTTGCAAACCAACAAGCTTAAATTGGTTTTGCCTTACGTTTCGCTGGTTCAGTCCGTGGATTCGCTGCATCTGCTTCAGGCTATATCGGCATGGGCGGTTGCAAATGAAAAGCCGGTCAACGTGCTTTTGGAGATGCATCTGGGAGCGGAGGAGACAAAGCAAGGCTTATCCGAAGAGGAAATTCTTGATCTGCTGGAAAAGCCTGCGCCGGAAGGTGTAAGGATCTGCGGCCTCATGGGCATGGCGACAAACACTGATGATCAGGCGCTTATAGAAGGCGACTTCAAAAGGATCGAGGCCCTGTTCAAAGGCCTTCGGGCCAAGAATCTGCCCTTCTTTGATGAGCTTTCCATCGGCATGTCCCACGACTGGCGCCTGGCAATCCGCCACAGCGCCACAATGGTGCGCATCGGCACCGACATCTTCGGCCCAAGAGAATACTAACCTAGTCACGCAAGTCCCTGACAATCAGCCAATAATGAAAATCAAGTGTGACTTTTTGCCACACTTGATTTCTGTAAAGTGCTGTTGCACAGAGGGTTGCGTGTCGAGGTCTATTCCGCTTCAAGAAGGAAGATTGCCGAGCTGTAGAGGCTGGGGAGGGCGGGCTTGAAGGCGCCGCTGGAGAGGAAGGCTCCGGAGAAGGACTGTCCGTTGCCCCACCAGCATGAGCTGTCAACATTCTGCTCCACCACTTTGTACTTACGTGAAGGGTCAAGTCCGCGGAGGCGGAAAGGAACGCCTTCACCGCCGAGCACGTCGAAATGCAGGCAATAGCAATATACAACGGCGCGGGACTTGTCCGGAGTCACGTACATCTGCCCGTAGAAAGAGCCTTCGTAAGGGCTTCCCAGGCGGTAAAGATCACCGGTGAAGACTATGTCCCTATAGCCCTTGTATGAGCTGACGCAGCGGTTGACGAACTTCATTTCATCGGCCGACAGATACTTGGGCTGCAGTTCCAGACCCAGGCGTCCCTGGCAGGCGACGTCGAAGCGGAACTTGAGCGGGGTGACGTTGCGGCTCTGATGATTAGGCACTGTGGACACGTGCGATCCCATGATTGCGGCGGGATACCAGAGGCTTGTGCCGTACTGGATGAAGATGCGCTCCAGGCCGTCCGTGTCGTCGCTGGCCCAGACTTCATCGAAGTACTGAAGCTGGCCGTAATCCACGCGCGCACCGCCGGAAGAGCAGCACTGAATGAGCACGGAAGGATATTTGGCGCGGATGCGCTCCATTACCTTATACAGGCCCTGCGCGTAGTCAATGTATAGCTTATCCTGCTCAATGCCAAGGTAAGGGCTTCCTGCCGATTCGATCGGGCGGTTGCAATCCCACTTTACATAGTCGATGGAAGGGGAGAGCTTAATGACCGAATCGAAGATGCTGAATACAAAGTCCTGCACTGCGGGGTTGGCCAGGTCAAGCACCCATTGGTTGCGTTCCTGGTAAATCTCGCGGCCTTGGCTCTGTATTACCCATTCGGGATGGTTGTGTGCCAGTTCAGAGTCGGGATTGACCATCTCCGGCTCAATCCAGATGCCGAATTTAAGGCCCTTGGAGTGGGCGTAGGATGCCACATAGTCGATGCCTTCGGGAAGTTTGGTGCTGTTTACCTGCCAGTCGCCAAGACCTGCGTTGTCTCCGTTGCGGGGGAAGGCGTTGCCGAACCATCCGTCATCCAGGACGAACATTTCCAGTCCCATGGATGCGGCGTCGTCAATCATGCGGGTCAGAGTCTGAGTGGTGAAGGTGAAGTAAGCGCCCTCCCAGCTATTGAGCAGCGTGGGATTGATGCGGTCCCCATTGTGAAGGCGGTATTTCAGCGCCCAGCGATGGAGGTTACGGGAAACGCCGCCCGCACCGTTGGCAGAATAAGTCCAGACCATATCCGGAGTGCGGAAGCTTTCGCCGCCTGCAAGGGGATAGGCCGATGCAAAAGGACTGACTCCGCCGATGATGCTGAGGTGCTTTTCAGGCCCTCTTTCGAAGCTTATGCGGAAATTGCCGCTCCATGCAAGGGCGCCGCCTATCACTTCGCCGCTTTCTTCCTGCAGTTCCTGAGTGTTCAGGCTAACTAAGAATGCGGGATTTTCGCACTGGGTGGTCTGCGTGCCGCGTTTGCTTTCGATGACTTTGATTCCGTGCGTAAGCGCTTCGCTTTCAAACTGCATTTCCTTGGCCCAGGCGCCGTTGACGTGGGACAGAAGGTATTTGTCGGCCTGAAGATGCAAGGCGCCGGATGCGATATTGAGCAGTCTCAGAGGTGTTTTCCCGGTGTTTGCCACTTCCACATGCTGAAGGATAATATCCTCCTGCACGTAGGCATCATACACCAGATTGACTTCCAGCCCTGTGACGTAGTCTTTGAGGGAGATGCAAGTGGAGACGACTCCCTGCCTGTTCTCCACTTTGTGGCCGGTGTAGTAGAGCTCTGTGTTGTGATTGCCGTCGGCATACTGGATATGCAGGGCAGGTTCGCCAAGATAACGCCCGCCTGTAGCGGGATAGGCGAGGATGCCGGAGCTGTATCGGCCGATTACAGGCTTCATTCCTGCGAATTCTGCCGCGGGGACAGATGAGCCGTAGTGAAGTTGGTGCAGGGCTCCGTTTTCGCGCACAGCCAGCACAAGGGAAGTGTTGGCAGTTTCCACACACAGGATGCGTGGCTCCACTGACGGAATCTCCACATTCTGGTGGACGAACTTTTTAACTTTGCGGCCCTGCGCCGGTGTGACGGAAGCCACAACCATTGCCAGGGCCGCAATAATAGCAAGTCTGTATTTCATACTAGAGCATGAGGGCAGCCATAACAGCGCCTACCAGACCCAAGATGGCGTAGAACTCCGGAAGAGCTGCGTAGATAAGGGTGTTTGTGAAAACGTTGTGTCCCTGGGATACGCCCACGATACCGTTGGCGCAAACCTGACCCTGACGGATGGCGGACAGCATGCAAACGAGACCCACGCTTACGCCGATGCCGAATACCAGGGCGCCGCTTTCGGCGACTTTGCCCATGAGCATGAAGAAATCCACGAAGCCGTAAATACCCTGTGTAGCAGGCAGAGCACTGAGCACCATGTAGTTACCGGAACCTTCCGGTTTACGTTTGAGGGCACCTTCGGCTGCATTGCCGGCGATTGTGGTGCCGATGGAGGAGCCGATACCGGCCAATGCCAGAACCAGGCCGAGACCCAAATAACCGAGAACTAAATTAAGCATGATTTGTAATGTATTTATTGTTATTTACTTAGCGGAGTATAATTACGGCCGCGGGCTTCGTAACCTGAGTTCTTGAAGAATTCCAGGAAGTTAAGACGCAGCGGGTGCACAAACGCGCCCAGCGCAGCCATTGCAATGTTAAGAGTGTGGCCGATAACCACAATGAGAATGAACGGAATCCACAGAATTGCGTTTGACCCGTCTCCGAGTATCATCTGTCCGATGTTGTTGAACGCCAGGCCAAGCATGCCGCCGGCAAGTCCAAGGGCATACAGACGCAGGTAACTGAGAACATCGCCGATGAGGCCCGTGACAGTGTTGTAAGTGTCCCATAAGCCTACGCCGACGTTGGCCAGTTTGTTGCGCTTGAGGTCGTTGAATACGAAGATGCCAAGAGCGCTGACGACACCGAGTACGATGATAATCCATTTGGTGAGATCCTTGGACAGCACGCCGATCAGTGCCAGAGCCGCAACAACGACGCCGCCTACAATCAGCAAAGTCCAGCCCCAGGTGCCAAGAGAGTTGAGGAAGCCTTTGTTTTTGGTTTCCTCGTATGTCTTGACGCACATGGCTAGGCAGAGGTGAATCACACCGACTATGATAGAGAGAACCATAGTGCCGTCGTAGCCCATTATCTTGCCCGGCAGGAAAATCCATTTGATTGGCTGGAAGATGCCCCAAGTGGAAATGTCCATGGAGAAGAAAGTATGGAACAGGAAGCCTATGACGGCCGTGCCGATTCCGAGAATCACCACGAGCGGAGCCATATCCTTGAAACTGTCCACTTTCTTGAGCAGCAGGCCGATAACGATGAGAATGAGGCCATAGCCGCAGTCTCCCATGCAGAATGCGAAGAACAGCAGGAAGAAGACGCTGATGAAGGGCGTGGGGTCGAATCCGTCGTAACCCGGCCGGCCGTACATGTCGGTCAGAACTTCGAACTGCCTTACGAACCAGTTGTTCTTCAGCTTGATAGGAGGATTGTCTTCAACCGTGGCGGAATCCTTAAGGTAGAAGACTCCGGTTTTGTCAAGTTCTGCGGAGACCGAGGAATCGTTCTCACTGGGAGCATAGCCCACCAGGGTGACGATGGTGTCTTCGGCAGCAGGGACGGCGGCCGCTCCGGCAAGATAGAGGTCCAGCTTGTTGTAGGCCTCTTTTCTGAGTTGCCTGAGCTCCGGAATCCTTTCTTTCGCCCCTTGGATTCGAGCCAGAACTCTCTCGAAGTGCTTCTCTTTTTCTTCAAGCTCTTTTTCGAGGGCCGATGAATCCTGGGAAGGGGTGGGGATTTCTCCCGGGAGATTGTCCTCGCCCGCTACTACAAAGCGGGTAACGTCCTTATCGGCCTTTATGACCGAAAGGGCGTATTCCTGCTCCCATTCCTGCTTGAACTGCTTATTGGAGAGGCTGTGGAAATGCACGGGGACGCCGGCTTCACCGAGCTTGGCGAGCAGATCCGGATCGAACTGCCCCCATACCCGCATGTCTTCCACTTCCTTGCGAAGCTGCTTGATATTGACTGAATCGTCGGAATAGCGCATGAGCATGCCGCCGGCAAGACGCACGATATCGCCGTCAATCGGTTCCGATTTTGTGCCCTCCGGGACTTCCGCTTTCTCCAGGCCTTGGATGAGTCCGTCGAGAAGCTCTATCTCTCCCATCAGTTTCTGGGAGTGCTCGTCAATGGGCTTGGCGCTGCGTGTGATATCCACAAGGCCGATTGCCTGTAGCTGCTCAAGCAATTCTTGCTGCTGCCCGTTAAGCAGGATGAAAGAGTATTTGGTCATTGAAGCAATCATAGCTCTGAGGCCTCCTCTTCCTCTGCGTGGCGGGTTTTAACGATTTTGGACGATGCCTTGGAAAGGTTTTCTTCGTCTTCCATGTAGCGTTTGATTTTCCGGATGGCTTCCTGATAGCCGGGAATCTGGACCTTTTCGTACAAGTTCACCTTCTGGGTGGTTTTCTTGCGTTGGTAGTCCAAGATACGCGCCTTTTCAAGATATACTTCCGACTCTATGCCCAGGCGGCTCAGTTCCTGCAGGATATGCACGCCGTCGGCGTACCAGGCAGGCTTTGTGAAAGCGTTGAAGGGCTTTAGCTCGTAGTGTATCTCGCCTAGGGCGGGGGTTTTAACGCCGGCTACTTTCTTGGTGTAAAGTTCTACGTCCGTGATGCTTATCAGGCCGGGGTCGAACTCGTTCCAGAGGGCGGCCAGGTAATCGTAACGCTTCAGGGCATCTTCCAACTGAGCAATCAAACTATCGCTGTCGTCCTTGGCTTTGCGCACTTCCAGGCGTAGGGCGCTCTCCTTGTTCTGAAGGGTGGGGAGAGCCCTCTGCCGGACTTTCAGCTGCTTGCCAATCTCCGTCAGGGATGTTTTATTGTATTGGACTTTGATAGCCATTATTTGACCCAGTATTTATCGATAAGTGCCTGTTTGATACCGGTTTCTGCCGGGCTGAAGTATTTTGCGAAAAGCTTCCAGGCGGTGTCCAGCATCTCGGTTATCGAGATGTTGACGTCGATGGCCAGAAGTTCTCTTGCGTAGTCTTTTGCGTAGGCCAGGCAGCGGTGGTCGTAGTCTGACAGGTCGAAACCGTTTTCCAGTTTTGTCTTTGCGTTCTGGGCATCGGCATACAGACGTACGGAGGCGTTCATCACTTGAGAGTGGTCTTCGCGGGTCTTTTTGCCCTGCACGAGCTGTTTCAGACGGGACAGGCTGCGGAAAGGATCGATGATTACTTTTCCGGTGTCGGAATCGGCCCTCAGGAAGAGCTGGCCTTCCGTGATGTAGCCGGTGTTGTCCGGGATGGCGTGGGTGATGTCGCCGTCGTTGAGGGTGGTAACTGCGATGATGGTGATGGAACCGCCGGTGGGCAGCTGCACGGCCTTCTCGTAGATTTTTGCAAGGTCACTGTACAGGGAGCCGGGCATGGAGTCCTTGGAAGGAATCTGGTCCATGCGGTTGGACACGATGGACAGGGCGTCGGCATAGAGCGTCATGTCTGTCAGAAGCACCAGGACCTTTTCGTTTTTCTCGACTGCGAAGTATTCGGCTGCCGTAAGTGCCATATCCGGCACCAGGAGGCGTTCTACCGGAGGATTTTCCGTAGTGTTGATAAAGCAGATGATCTTGTCGAGGGCACCTGCGGTCTCGAAGCTGTGACGGAAGAAGAGGTAGTCGTCGTTCGAGAGGCCCATGCCGCCGAGGATGATTTTGTCAACGTCGGCACGGAGGGCCACATCGGCCATTACTTGGTTGTAGGGCTGGTCAGGATCGGCGAAGAAGGGGATCTTCTGGCCGGAGACCAGGGTGTTGTTGAGGTCGATGCCGGCGATGCCTGTAGGAATGAGCTCAGAGGGCTGGCGGCGCTTGTAAGGATTGACGGAAGGGCCGCCGATGGGGCGGGGCTCGCCGTCGATTTCGGGGCCGCCGTCGATGGGATGACCGTAAGCGTCGAAGAAACGGCCGCTCAGCTGCTCCGATACTTTCAGGGTAGGGGGCTCTCCGAGGAAGGTGACTTCCGCGTTTGTGGGGATGCCTTCGGTGCCGGAGAAAATCTGAAGGGTGACCATGTCGCCTTTGGTACGAACTACCTGGGCCAGTTTGCCGCCTACGAGGGCCAGCTCGTCATTGCTGACGCCGCTTGCGCGGAGCGAAACTGTGGCCTTGGTGATGCCTTCCAGCTTTGTATAGACTCTTTGATATGCTTTTGTTGCCATAATTCTAACACGGGATGAGATCCCCGGCAGGAACCGGGGATGACGGTTAGGCCGTCAGTTTCTTAACGGTTTCATTGTAAGCCCAGAACTGCTCGCTTTCGTAGGCCGAGTAGTTCATTTGGCGCAGCTCGTTGATAAGGTTCTTGAAGAAGTCGCGGCATTTTTCGAAGTCTTCGAAGTCGAAATCCTTGTCGCAGATTGAGAGGACAAGGTCCAGCATGAAGCGCTGGCGCTCCATCGGGCACAGGGCGTCGATTGAGTCGAAGGCGTCCTGCTGCAGGATGACGAAGTCGATAAGCTCGCTCTTCCAGAAGTTTACGTGGTAGCTCATAGGAACGCCGTCATCGCCCAGGATGTTGATCTGTTCCGATGCTTCCTTGCCGCGGCGGATGTAGTTCTTGGCGCGCAGGACCTTTTCCACCCAGCCGTCTTCAACGGTTTCGTTGAGGTATTCGCGGATTTCCGGGTAGTCGAGGTACTTGGAATAGGACTCAAGCGGGCCGACGGCCGGGTAGCGCTTCTGGTCGGCCCTGTTTTGCTCGAGGGCGTAGAAGCAGCGGGCCGCCTTTTTGGTGGACTCGGTCACAGGCTCCTTGAGGTTACCGCCTGCAGGGGACACGGTGCCGATGAAGGTGACGGCTCCGGTCTGTCCATTGTTCAGGACAACCATGCCGGCGCGGGAGTAGAAGTTGGAGATGATTGCCGACAGGTCCACGGGGAAGGCGTCGGCGCCCGGAAGCTCTTCCATACGGTTGCTCATCTCGCGGAGTGCCTGGGCCCAGCGGGAGGTTGAGTCGGCAAGAAGAAGGCACTTGAGACCCATGGCGCGGTAATACTCGCACAAGGTCATGGCTGTGTAAACGGACGCTTCACGCGCGGCGACGGGCATGTTGGAGGTGTTGCAGATGATGGTTGTACGCTCCATCAGGTGACGGCCGGTGTGAGGGTCTATGAGTTCGGGGAATTCCGTGAAGATTTCCACCACCTCGTTGGCACGTTCGCCGCAGGCTGCCATTACTATCACGTCGGCGTCGCCTTGCTTTGCTATGGCGTGCTGCAGAACGGTTTTTCCGCAGCCGAACGGGCCGGGAATAAAGCCTGTGCCGCCTTCTGCGATAGGGTTCATGGTGTCGATCACGCGGACGCCGGTTTCCATGATGCGGTTGGGACGCGGTTTTTCCTTGTAGCCCTTGACGGCCACCTTGACGGGCCATCTCTGCGTCATGGTTACGGGGACTTCCTCGCCTTCGCTGTTAACGAGAATTGCGATGACGGTGTCGATATTGTACTGTCCGGCTTCCTTGACCGACTTTACGGTATATTCTCCCTGGAAGGAGAAGGGAACCATGATTTTATGAGGGAGCCAGCCTTCTTTGACTTCTCCCAGCCAGTCGGCCGCTATTACCTTGTCGCCGGGTTTGGCGAGGGGGGTGAATTCCCACAGCTTTTCGTGGTCCAGCGGGTCTGTGTATTCGCCTCTTTGGAGGAAGACTTCCGTCATGGTGGCCAGGTTGTTCTGGAGGCCGTCGTACACGCTGGAGAGCAGGCCGGGGCCCAGAGTTACTTCCAGCATCCGGCCTTCGAATTCTACGCTGTCGCCTCCGCGGAGGCCGCGCGTGCTTTCAAAAACCTGCACCGAGGCCGTGCTGCCATTGACCTTGATGACTTCCGCCATCATTTTTACACCTTGCAGGTCGATGTAGCAGATTTCGTTCTCCGCTACCGGGCCATCTACTTGGACGGTCACCAGGTTGGAGACGATGCCTGTTACTTTTCCTTTAGTTTTCATATATTTATTCTTGATAATTTACGCCTTTGAAGGTTCCTCGAACCTCGTTTACCAGTTGTTTGAAGAGTGCGCGGCCGCGTTCGCTGTCAAGGGCCAGCCAACGGTTCACGATGTGAAGCTTGGACACGTATGCGAGAACTGCCGTGAGGTCGAAGTAGTGGAAGGTTTCCAGTTTGTTCACCTTGTCCCATACTACATCGTCCAGTGCTTTTTCCCTTGACAGGAGGTCGCCAAGTTCCAGGGCGTTTTGCACTGCAAGCTGTTCTTCGAACTCTCCGCCTTTGAAGCGGTAGAGGTCTATGTCCAGGTTTTCGTCTTCGTCTGTGCCTTCTCCCGTTATTACGTCCATTTCTGCCGCCCTGCCGAGCTCTTTGTTAAGGAAGCGGACCTTGGCGTTGCGCAGGTTGAGGTCGAAGCGGAAATACTCGCGGATGAAGCGATGCTGATGCGACAGCGCTTCGGCGTAGAAGTCCGGGTTCAGCTGGTCCGGGTCGAAGCCTTTCAGCAGGAAATCCAGCACCTTGTTGTCTTTTTCCGACAGGTTGGAGCGGATTTCTTCCAGGACGGAGTTGAAGCCGCTGCCTTCCGCGTACTTGAAGTCTGCAGTCAGGAACGGGAGCGAGGAAATGATATATTCGAAATTGCTCATTCGCCGAAGAGAATCTTCTTGGTTGCGGGACGCAGATAATCGCCTATGAGGGCTGCGAAGCTTTCATCGGTGAGGGAGATGAAATAGCTGCCGTCCTTAGGGCCGATTTTGAAGCCGCCGTTAAGTTTCTTGGAGAAGGATGCCTCCACACCGCTGCCTATGGTCTTGGAGAGTTCCGTGCGAACGAAAGGCTCCAGACTGCTTTGCAAGCTTTCCGGGAGGACCAGGCTGAGATCCGTGCTTTCCTGGGCCGAGAAGCGTTTTGCGACTTCCGTGATGATGTTTTTAAGGAAGGCTTCCTCCGACATTGCTTCTTTTGCGGGAGCCACTGCCTTTGCTACTATTAGCTGCTCGACGCCGGCACGGGTGGCCTGCAGGGCCTGGATGGAGGCCATTTTGACGTCGCCTTCTACTTTTACCTTGTAGTCCTGGGCTTGTTTGCGGGCCGATGCGAGAATTGCCTCCGCCTCTTCATTTGCTTTTTTTACGATGGCTGCCGCCTCCTGCTTTGCTTGTTCCAGAATGGCTGCGCCTTCTTCTTTTCCTTTTGACAGACCCTCGTTGTAGAGTTTCTGGGTCAGTTCCTGGAGTTTGTCCATATACTATAAATTAGTGTTATCTAAGTTCGCAAATATAGCTAAAATATGGCATAGAAAAAACCCTTCTTCGTGAAAAATAGAAGAAGGGTTGAATAAAAAATGCCAATTCTTTAGAAGATGTATGACGATGCCATGCCTATCATGAAATCGCTCAGCTGTGGATTGAAGGCTTTGGCAAAGTCAACTGCGATTATGAAATTGTGATTCATCTGGAATTTGAATCCTATTCCGCCGCTTGCCATGACAGGAAGCTTGATGTCTTGGTAAAATTTGTCGCCGAGGAGCTTCTGCTCTTCAAGCCTGTAGGTTCTGGTGATGGCGCCAAGATCGACAAAGGGGATGGCGAGCAGCTCTATGTGCTGTTTCCAGAGGTCGAAAATGAATGGAGTGCAGCGTAGTTCAAAGTTGCCCCAGGCGTAACCGGCGGCCGATATTCTGTTGTATCTGTAGCCTCGGATGCTGTAGCGGCTGCCAAGGCCCGAAAACTCTTCGTAGCGATACTCCGGCGTTGCCAGTTCGTTGATGTTGTAGAAGGGGATATTGCCCCAAAGCTGATGCTGAAGGGCGAGATGGTAAGCGAAAACGATGCGCTCCGGCAGCAGGGTAAGGTATTGGCGGAAATCGGCAACTATTTGTCCGTAGTTGTAGCCTTTGCCTCCGAGGTCGAAATTCGATACGAGGTAAAGGTCCGAATAAATGCCGCTTGAAGGAGACAGCGGATAGTTGCGGCTGTCGTAGTTGAGGCCGGCTTTAAGGTCCAGCGAAGTGCCGCCTCCGGCCTCGTCCGCGCGGATGAGATTATTGTCGATATAGTCCAGATACAGGCTGTTGCCGCTGTCGTAGTTTTTAAGACTGTAGTCTTTGATGTGAACGCGGCGGAAGACGGCGCCGCCCATCCAGGACAGCCTGCCTGCTATTTTGCCCTGTGCAAGCGCTGCAGCCCTGAAAAAGCGCCGGTCGTTGGTGTAATAAGCTTCCCTTGTTTCGGCATTCATGTCCCTTGCCTGATCATACGGAGCCGCGATGCCGTTGTAACCATAGAAGTTATTGGTGGAAACGTCCCTGTAAGTGGCCGACAGTTTGAGGCCGATGCCGGGAATCAGATGCTCGGACTCATAGAAGGCGTGCAGGTACCATGAACCCTTGGTGGCGTAGGCACCTGTAAAGCCGGCATGATGGATATAATTTGGATATACCGTGTTTTCAGGAGTGCCGTAATAGAAAATATCGCCCCAGGCACCCAGGGACATGCCAAGGTCCGAGTTGTAGCTGAAGTCCGGCATTGGAAGGAAGGACCAACCGCTTTTCGCCTTTTCCTGAGCTACGGCAAAAGTGACTGAAAATAAGGCGATTGAGATAAAAAATGCTTTTTTCATACTATCCAAGGAAGCTTAGCAGGATACCGGCTGCAACTGCCGATCCGATGACGCCTGCGACGTTGGGACCCATGGCGTGCATGAGAAGGTGGTTGGAGGGATCGATTTCCCGTCCTACCGTTTCACTCACGCGGGCACTGTCAGGCACGGCAGACACACCGGCGTTGCCGATGAGCGGATTGATTTTCTTTGCCGGATTCTTTATGAACAGATTCATCAGTTTGACGAAGAGGACACCGCTCATGGTGGCGATAACGAAGCTCAGAAGACCCAGTCCGAAAATCATCAAAGATTTGACGCTGATGAATTTATCGGCCTGGGTGGATGCACCTACCGTGAGGCCGATGAGGGTGGTGACAACGTCGATGAGCGGACCGCTGGCGGTGTTGGCAAGCCTGCGCGTCACGCCGCTCTCTTTGAGGAGGTTGCCAAAGAACAGCATGCCCAGAAGAGGCAGGCCGCTGGGGACGATGAAAGCGGTGATGAGGAAGCCCACGATGGGGAAGACAATCTTCTCTTTCTTGGATACCGTGCGGGGAGTGGGCATCTTGATGAGCCGTTCCTTCTTGTTGGTGAGAAGGAGCATGATGGGCTTCTGGATCACCGGAACAAGTGCCATGTAGGAATATGCGCTGACCGCTATGGCGCCCATGAGATCGGGTGCCAGCTTGGAGCTGAGGAAAATGGCCGTAGGGCCGTCTGCACCTCCGATAATGCCGATGGCGCCGGCCTCATTCGGAGCGAAGCCGAAAAGGAGGGCGAGCAGATAGGCTCCGAAGATGCCCATCTGGGCGGCAGCACCGATCAGGATGAGCCTTGGCTGGGATATGAGGGCGCTGAAATCGGTCATCGCTCCTATGCCCAGGAAGATGAGAGGCGGATACCAGCCCTGCTTGACACCCTGATACAGGATATTGAGCACGGAGCCGTCCTCGTAAACGCCGATGTTCAGGCCGGGAAACATCGGGATATTGCCCACGATCATACCGAAGCCGATAGGG
Source organism: Bacteroidales bacterium (assembly GCA_017477465.1). GTDB lineage: Bacteria > Bacteroidota > Bacteroidia > Bacteroidales > UBA932 > Cryptobacteroides. The sequence goes on along the minus strand of JAFUVU010000029.1, from coordinate 14,879 downwards.
ACCAGAAGCATGGGCTCCCATTCCTTAACGATGGCCAAGGTTATGAATATCAGGCCGATGCCAATCATGACAAGGTTCTGCCAGCTGCAGTTGGCAAAACCGGTATATTCCCAGAACTGGGATAGGGACTGGAAAATCTGGTCCATCAGGCAATGCTCACGATAGGTGCTCCTTCCAGGACGGAGTCGCCTTTACTTACATGAATGGCCGTTACGGTACCGTCCTTTGGAGCCGGGATTTCGTTTTCCATTTTCATGGCCTCGAGGACTGCCAGCTTTTGTCCTGCTTTGACAGCCTGGCCTTCTTTGACGCTGACCTCGATGATTACGCCGGGCAGGGGAGAATTCACCTTTTCTCCGGCTCCAGCGGGTTTCGCAACAGGAGCGGCACCGGCCTTAGCTGCGTCACTCCCGGCCTTAGCCGCGTCACTCCCGACTTGATCGGGAGTCTTCCCGGGACTGGGCATGGCGGCTACGGGTGCTGCCTGGGGAGCGTTTTCCAGTTCTACCTGATAGTCGGCTCCGTTTACATTGACTGGGAGGGTGCGTCCGTCGGCCTCTCCTATGGTAACGGCGTAGTCTTTGCCGTTGATTTTGAAATTATAAGTTTTCATGTTGAGGTAATTGTCTGAAAGTTAAGGTTTTGTTATTCCATGCGGAAGACTCCGTGCGGCGTATTGTCACTATGCCGGGTTCCACGTCATGTATTGCTTCGGTTAAGTACAGGTGAACTGCAGCCGCTATTGCCGCATAATCATCGCCTGAGGCTTCCATGTCCAGGGCAAGGGCGATGGCGGCGACGACTTCGCCGTCAGGAGATTCCCGATCAGGTCGGGAATGACGCTTGGGCGTCCCGTCATGACCGGCCGTCTTTTTCTTGGCGCGTCTGTCAAAGAGCAGCCAGAACAGGAACCAGAGTATGGCAAGGGCTGAGAATACAACCGCGACTGAAACTACGGTAAGGGTTAAACCGTGCGGGTCGTTCTCCGCCATTATCTGGGCTTTGGTGGTGCTGTCCTGGTCCCCGTTCAGGATGCCTGGGGAGGGGATGGCAGGATCGGCCTGAGGCTCAAATACTTGTTGGCGAAGGTCGAAGGCCAGCTTCTGGATTGAACGGCCGGCGGGCAAAGATGCAGGGATGGCCAGGGAATCTATTACCGTGCGCCCGTCGTTGGAGACAAGATAAACGGTTTTTCCGGGCTCAAGCTTGAAGCCGGCGTAGAAGGTGCCGTCCGCTCCGTTGCCGCTGCAATAGAACACTACGCTCTGGCGCGGACCCAGCTTTGTGCGCTGGTCGCTTTTGGGGATGAGGCTCTTTTTCAGGTTCATGCGGTCGTCCGTAAGGAAGCAGCCGCCATAGCTCACCGTTCCGGTGGATTTGTTGAAAAGCTCTACCCAGCCGTTTCGGCGCCCGTATCCGTCAAGGATGCCGGTGGAGTCCGGACTGGAGAGAGCCTCCGATATAATCAGGTCGCTCACGTTCTGAGCGCCCAAAGTGCAGGTTATAAAGAAAAGAACTGCCGACAGAAACTTTCTCATAGGCTAGAGCGGCAGGTTGTCATGTTTCTTTGCAGGAACGGAGGCGCGCTTAAGTGAAAGCTGCTCCAGGGCCCTGATTACACGGAAACGGGTGTTGCGGGGTTCGATTACATCGTCGATATAGCCTTTCTGTGCCGCCTGATAGGGGTTTGAGAAGAGCTCTTCGTACTCCTTTTTCTTTTCTTCGAAAATCTTGGAGGCGTTTTCGGGATCGGCCTTCATTTCCTTGGCATAGAGAACGTTGACTGCGCCTTCGGCCCCCATTACGGCTATCTGGGCGCTGGGCCAGGCGTAATTGATGTCTCCGCGAAGCTGTTTGCAGCTCATCACTATGTGGGCGCCGCCGTAGCCTTTGCGCAGAGTGACGGTGACCTTGGGGACCGTTGCTTCGCCGTATGCGTACAGAAGTTTTGCGCCGTTGGTGATGATTGCACCATACTCCTGCTGGGTGCCGGGCAGGAATCCGGGCACGTCAACCAGAGTGACGAGCGGAATGTTGAAGGCGTCGCAGAAGCGTACGAAACGTGCGGCTTTGCGGCTGGCGTTGATATCCAGCACGCCGGCAAGCACGGCAGGCTGATTGGCGACGATGCCGACGCTGCGGCCGTTCATGCGGGCGAAACCGACGATAATATTCTTTGCGAACTCCTTATGGACTTCAAAGAAATCGCCATCGTCCACTATGCTGCCGATGACCTTGTACATGTCGTAGGCCTTGTTGGGATTGTCGGGCACTATACTGTTTAGAGCATCGTCTATGCGGCCGACAGGATCGGAAGTCTCTTTGAAGGGAGCCTGCTCCATATTGTTCTGGGGCAGGAAGCTGATAAGGCGCTTGATGTTGTCGATGGCCTGCTCCTCGTTGTCCGCCGCGAAGTGGGCCACGCCGCTCTTTGATGCATGGACGGAGGCACCGCCGAGCTGTTCCTGGTCCACCACTTCTCCGGTGACGCTTTTCACGACGGCGGGGCCGGTGAGGAACATGTAGGAGGTGTTCTTGACCATGATGGTGAAGTCGGTAAGTGCAGGGGAATAAACCGCACCGCCTGCGCAGGGGCCCATTATAGCGCTGATTTGGGGCACTACGCCCGAAGCGAGGATATTCCTTTCGAAGATTTCGCCATAGCCTGCCAGCGCGTCGATGCCTTCCTGGATGCGTGCGCCGCCGGAATCGTTAAGGCCGATGCAGGGCGCCCCGTTTCTGAGGGCCATGTCCATCACTTTGCAAATCTTTTCGCTTACGGTTTTGGAAAGAGAACCGCCGCTGACTGTGAAATCCTGCGCGAAGACATATACCAGGCGGCCGTCGATGGTGCCGCAGCCGGTTACAACGCCGTCGCCGTCCGGATGGGAGGCTTCCATTCCAAAGTTTGTGCAGCGGTGCTGGACAAACATGTCGTATTCTTCAAAGCTGCCGGGGTCAAGAAGCATTGCCAGCCTTTCCCTGGCCGTCTTCTTCCCTTTTGCATGCTGTGCTTCAATTCTTTTTTCGCCACCTCCAAGGCGGGCCTTGGCGCGGCGCTCCACAAGGGATTGGATCTGATCCGTTTGGATGCTCATAGTTTATGTTTTACCTAAAATATTATCGGAACATTTTGTCAACTTCTTTCACTGCGTCCGGAAGTGCAAAAACGGCCACCCTGTCGTATGCTTCTATATGGCTGTGGCCGACGGCGATGAAACTTTCGCCGCCTCTGATTACGCCGCCGATGATGGCGTCCTGCGGGAAGTCTATGTCTTTAAGTATGCCTTTGGTAATGCGTGAGCCGGGTGCGGCGGTGTATTCAAGCACTTCTGCATCCGTTCCGCTCATATAGCGCACGGAACGCACTTTGTCCGAAAGGGTGAATTTGAAGATGCGGCTTGCCGTAATCAGTTTCTTGTTTACGACGCTGTCAACGCCCATTTCTTCGGCCAGGCGGATGTACTCAAGGTTCTCCACCTGGGCTATTACGCGGGGAACGCCCATTTTCTTTGCCACGACGCATGAGAGGATGTTGGTTTCGTCGTTGCCTGTTACGGCAAGCACGGCCTGATAGCCCCTCATGTCTTCTTCCTGGAGGAAGTCGGTGTTGCGGACATCGCCGCAGGCTACCCTCACTTCGTCGGGAAGATTCTCTGACAGCTGTCGGCAACGGGCCGAGTTTATGTCTATGATTTTTACATCGTCAAGCTTCTGCTTTGCCAGGCGCGTGGCTACCATTTCGCCTATTTCGCTGCCGCCGAGGATCATTACCCTGCGTATGTCCACCTTGTCTTTGCCAAGGTATTTCATAAGGGCGGGCATGCCGTCCCTGCAGGAGATTATGTACAGATAGTCGTGATACTTGAAAGTGGTGTCGAAGGAGGGGATGAGCGTTTTTCCTGCGCGGGAGATGGCTACGATGCGGAAATCGGCCCCTTCTTGCATGTTTTTTACAGCGTGCGAGAATTCCGCTACGTTCATGTCCAGAAGAGGGGAGTCGTCGTCCAGTTTGAACACCGCCAGCTGCAGCTTGCCGCGGGCAAAGTCCATCGAGTCCGTGCTTGCGCTGTGACGCAGCATATCCACTATTTCATCGCTGGCGCTCTTTTCCGGGAAGAACATCATGTCCAGGCCCATGTCCTTGAACAGCAGTTTGTTTTCGGGGGCTAGGTAGGCTTCGTCGTCTATTCTGGCGATGGCACGCTTGGTGCCCAGCTTCTTCGCGAGCAGGGCGCTGACAATGTTCACGCTCTGATCCATGCTGGGATTGACGGCGATGAAAAGATCTGCCTGGGCGCAGCCTGCATCCTTAAGCAGGCTGATGGTGGACGGAGGGCCCTGTAGGGTGGCCACATCGGCCGATGAAGAGAGGGCACGGATGAGGGCGGCATCACTGTCGATTACCGTAATGTCGTTGGCTTCCTGGCTTAGCATCCTGGCAAGATGCGAGCCCACCTGACCTGCGCCTTCGATGATAATTTTCATATATCAAATCATTTGCAATTTGCAAATATACAATTTTTAAAAATAACCTGCTTCATAAGCGGCATTTGCCCTGAATAGGACCGGCGAAGTTTTTATAGCCCTTTAGGCACAATCCATCCGTTGTAGAGCCCTTCGGGCATGCGGGGATTGGCCGGAATGTCGCCTTCTTTCCTTAATTGCCGATACTCCCGGTGCGCCTGCAGGACGGCCTTGAAGGCGCTCCATCGGCCTGTTATAAGATACACGAGGGCCGATAAACCGTCGAAGCACATGCGTGCCAAAATGCGCCTGCGGGCTTTTCTGCGGGCCGTTATTTCGCTTTTGCCTTCCGCGGCAAATGTGGCCGGAAGATTGTTTTCCAGAAGGAGGAGATTGTTGCGAAAGTTAAGGCGCAGCTTGAAGGGCGAACTTGCCGGCAGCGTGCCGCCGCCTATGTGATAAACGAAGGACTGCGGTACCACCGTCACCTTCCATCCGCGCAATTGCATCCTCCAGCAGAGGTCTATCTCCTCCATGTGCGCGAAGAAGCGGGAGTCAAGCCCTCCGATGGATTTCCAGATGTGGGAACGCACCATCAGGCAGGCGCCGCTTACCCAGAGAACATCGGCCGGCGAATTGTACTGTCCCTTGTCTTTTTCCACTTTGCCGAGTATGCGCCCGCGGCAGAACGGATAACCGTAGCGGTCTATGAGGCCGCCAGCCGCACCGGCATATTCGAAGCTGTCCCTTTCCTTGTACGACAGCAGCTTGGGGCCGCAGGCGCCGCACTCCGGATGCGTGTCCATCCATTCCACAAGGGGCTGAAGCCATCCCTCCTGGACCTCTATGTCGGAATTGATGAGCACAAAATACTCCGCCTCAATTTGCCCGAGCGCCTTGTTGTAGCCTCCGGTGAAGCCGTAATTCCGGTCCAGCTCAATAAGCGGAACTTGCGGGAACTGCTCTTTCATGAGGGCGGCCGATCCGTCGGTTGAGGCGTTGTCGGCAACTATTACCTGTGCGTCCAGGCCTTTGCAGGAGTCGATGAGGCCGGGAAGGAACTGCCGGAGGTAGTCCTTGGTGTTGTAATTAAGTATGACGACGGCCGTTTTCATGGCTTCTATGCGCTTACGTCCACCTTGTCGAAGGCAAGGGTAGGTATGAGTTTAGACATGCACGGCCTGGCGTCGCGGGCGGCGAGGCGCAGGTTGTTCCATAGGGTGAGGAAGTCACCGGTTATGAGCATTTCCCTTACAGGATGCTCCCTGCGGCCGTTTTTGATGAGGAAGCCTTCAATGCCGTATGAGAAGTTCCCGGTTGCGGGATTAGAGTTGCCGCCGTTGAAGCCGGTCACCAGGATTCCGTCGCCGATTTGGGCCAGTACGTCCTCCAAAGTATTGCATTCTCCCACTGGCTGCACAACGACTCTGGTGGCATCTTCAATCGTAGGAGGCACCTCCATCTTGTTGGCGATGTAGGTGTTGAGGAAGTAGGTTTTGATTACTCCGTTTTCGATTATCGGCATATCGGCCGTCGCGACGCCTTCGCTGTCGAACAGGCGGCAGCCCGTTTGGCCTTTTGTCAGCGGCCTGTCGGTAATTGTAAGGTATTCCGGGAACAGCTTCTTGCCCAGGCTGTCCAGAAGGAAGGAGTTTTTCTGCTGCAAGGCGAAGCCTCCAAGAGCATTCAGAACGGGTGTGAGCAGCTTCGAGGCGCATTCGCTGTCCACGACAAGCGTGTATTTGCCGCCGGGGACGCTTTGGGTGCCAATCTGGGCGGCAGCCCTGCGGAGTGCGGTTTCGGCGCAGCTTTCCAGCTTGAGGTCTTTAAGAAGGGGAGAAGCGTCCCACCAATAGCTTGAAAGGTGATTTCCTGCGCTGTCTTCCACCGTTGTTTCGTAACCTATTTCAAAGGAAGTTTCCGTATGGCGGGCATATAGGCCCTGAGAGTCCAGAGTCAGGGAATCGAATACGCTGTCTGAATATTCTCCTTCTTCGGCAATAAGGCGGAAGCCTTTTTCAAGTGCGTCTTTTCTTGGCCATGCCATTGAACTGAGGGCCAGCTCACGCCGCTTTTGTGCCGACAGAAGTTCGATTGTGTCGTCGTAAAGCTCCAGCTCTTTGCCGTCGCGCGCATTCTTCACGAGCCTTTCGGGGGCGGGGAGAGTGCGGCAGGAATCGGCCTCCAGCATGCGTACGGTGCCGATTGCTTCTTTGATGAAAGCCTCCAGACCTTCGCGCTCGAGGCTGTTTGACGAGAAGGTGCCAAATATTCCGTCAACGAACAGCTGCAGCTGCATGCTGCGGTCCAGCGCGTGAGCAGTCTTGTCCACCTCGCCGTTCAAAAGGCCGATAAGGTTCATCAGGCTTTTCGACAGGGTGATGCGCACCCCGTCGGCCCCTTCTTTGCGGGCAAAGTCAAGGCAGTGCTGTGCGAGGCTTATTTCCTCGGCAGTCAATATTTCTGTTAAACGCTTGTTTTCCATTTTATTCACCTCCTACTGTAAGACTGCCGATAAGAACTGTGGGGATACCGCAGCTCACCGGAACCGACTGTTCCTTTCCGCAAGTCCAGGCTCCCGGGTCGATTTGCAGGTCGCCGGCTACTCCTCTCATATCGGCAAGGGCGGCGGGGCCGTTGCCGATGATGTTGATGTCTTTGACAGGCATCGTAAGACGGCCGCCTTCGATGAGGAAGCCGGATTTGACATAGAAGGTGAAATCGCCTTCGCCTATCTGGACCTGTCCGTTGGAGAATTCATCTACGTAAATGCCTTTGTCAACGGAAGCTATGAGGTCTTCTGTGCGGGCCGGTCCGGATTCCATGTAGGTGGCCCTCATGCGGGGGATGGGAGCGTAGCGGAAGCTTTCGCGGCGTCCGTTTCCCGTCGGCTTTACGCCGTAGTGGGCTGCGGAGATGCGGTCGTGCAGATAGCTGGTGAGGACTCCGTCTTCCACCATGTAGGTCTTCTGGCCGGGGATGCCTTCGTCGTCGAAGTTCAGGGAACCGCGGTTGAGGGGAATGGTGCCGTCATCTATGATCTGTATGCCTTTGGGGCAGATCTGGCAGCCCATCTTGTCGGCAAAAATCGAGGTGCCTTTGCGGTTGAAGTCGGCCTCGAAGGCGTGGCCCATCGCTTCGTGAAGAAGGATGCCGGACGCGCCTGCGCCCATGACGACAGGCATCTGTCCGCCTTTGGGGCGCCTTGCGGCAAAGCGTTCGTCAATGCCGCTTGTCACTTCGGCGGCAAGCTCCGTTGCCAAAGCCGGCGTGAGCATTTCCGCTCCCATTCGGAAGCTGCGGGACGTCGCCTTGTTTTCTCTTTGGCCGTTTTGCTCATAAACTACTGATACCGAAATGCTTCCCATGGGGCGCGTGTCCCATTTAAGTTCCTTCTGGGAATTGTACATGAGGATGTCGCTTACCTGGAAGGCCAGGCTCACGATGACTTTCCGGGCCCGGCTTTCGCGTTTTTTGACGTCGGCCTCTATCTGCTGAAGGAAGGGCAGGAAGGTTTTCATGGGAATGCCGCGCCACTGCTGCTCTATGGGGTATCGGTCGGCAGCTGGGTTGGGCTCTCCGCGGCTTGGATTGCGTGTTCCGTAGGGGCTCACCTCCGAGGGCGTGCTTGCGATTTGGGCGGCAGCTCTGGCCGATGCGGCCATATCGGCCCAGGATGTGCTTTCTGAATAGGCGTAGCCCGTTTTTTCGCCTGAGAGGACGCGTATGCCTACGCCGAAGTCGATGTGGCTGCCGCCCGATGTGACGGCTCCGTCCCTGAGGAGCAGGCTGCCGTATGTGGTGTTCTCGAAATAGAGGTCGCAGTAGCTTCCGCCGCTGCGCAGGCCCTCCGAGATTAGTCTGTCAAGTATTTGTGTGTCAACCTGGAAAAGGTTGAAATAATAGTTTTTCTCTCCAATCATTGCTCACTGTTTGCGGTAGGCGCGCCTGCGGGTTCGAAGGGCACGCCGTCATGTGCCAGGGGTACTTTTGCTATCTCCTTGGCTATGAATTCTGTAACGTTTTCTATGGGGGTGGGGGCTGCAAGCTGCTCCGTGACAAGGCTGCGGATATGGTTATAACGCTGCATGTCGCGTATTACCAGGCCTTTTTTCGACCCTTCTGCGATAATGTCGAAGGGAGGGTTTGAATTGTCGGCCAGGATCCATTTGTCGCAGGTTTGCATATAACTGTGGAACAGGTAGTTGAGTCCCATTTGGTAGCGCCTCCGGATGGTTTCTTCCGGGATGTTGTGCCCGCCGGCGCGGACGCGGGCCGCCACTCTTTCAACAGCAATGTCTGGACTGCTGAGCCAGAAGTACAGGACTGTGACGAAGTATCCCCTCTGCTGTGCGCTCCGTGTCATTTTCAGCAGGGCACGGGTGGCGAGCGTAGTTTCTATGCAAAAGTCTTCGCGCCTGTCAAAGAGGTATTTGACTTTTCTCAGCATCAGGCGGCTGGCCGTGATGTAGGCGCTCTCCGGCGCGAAAGGGGAGAGGTGCTTTGCGAATTCGTCGGAGTTGACGAACTCGCTACAGTCCAGCAGCTCCGGGAGAACGCCGTACGAGGCTGTAGTCTTCCCGGAGCCGTTAGGACCAGATATGATGTATAGTCTTGGCACTCTTTATTATTTCCGCAATTGCTTAGTCGGCAGTTGCGGCTTCGAGTTTTTTCATCATTGCGAACATGAAGACTGCGGAAATCACGCAGACTGCGAGGAACACCGTCCATACCACCCACAGCGGGAGGGGACCCCAGAGGTGACCGCCAACTTGTACGAGGAAGTTGCCGAGGGCGGTGGCTACAAACCACATACCCATCATCATGCCCTTGTACTTGGGAGGAGCGACCTTGGAAACGAAGGAGATGCCCATGGGGCTGAGAAGCAGCTCACCAAAGGTGAGAATCAGATATACCGAGATCAGCCAGTAGGGGGAGACCAGGGTTTCCTCGGCCGTACCGCGCACGGTTGCCTGGAAGGCGGGAGTGTTAAGGCCGATTGAAGCGAAAGCCATGAGGCCGAAGGCGATGGCCGCCACAAGCATGCCGTAAGCGATTTTACGAGGGGCTGAAGGCTCTTTGCCCTTCTTTGCGAGAGCGCCGAAGATGGCCATGGAAACAGGCGTAAGGGCAACTACATAGAAGGGGTTGAAGTGCTGGAAGATAGGGGCGCTGATAGCGATGGAACCGCTGAGGCGGGTGTATTGCCATATAAGATACGCGCATGCGAGAACGACTACGCCTACGCCGATCCATTTGCCTTTCTGGCTGGCTTCTTTGTCGAAGATGGAGAACAGGGCATAGACGATTGCGATTACGGCAACCAGGTTCCATACGTTGAAGGGCATGGAGGCGATGCCTTCTGCGCTGCGCTCGGTGAATTCATCGGCAAAGTAGGTGAGGGTGAGGCCGTTCTGGTGGAAGGACATCCAGAAGAAGATGACCACGGCGAACACCAGGAACAGTGCCACCATGCGCTTTTTGGTCTGCTCGGGAGTGAGGGTGTCCACGATTTCCTGCTTCTGGCCTTTTGCGTGGCCGCCTTCCACGTGCTTGAACCAGCTGCGGAAAGCATAGTAGATGGCGATGGAAATAATCAGGGAAACGCAGGCCACGGCGAAGGAGAAGTGGTAAGCGGAATTGCCGTCAAAGCCGAGGCCGATGGCCCATTCGCGGATTTTGATTGCCGCGGTGGGAGCGAAGAGGGCGCCGATGTTGATGGCCATGTAGAAGAGGGAGAAGCCGGAATCGCGCTTTGCGGCGTACTGGGGCTCGTTGTAGAGATCGCCGACCATGACCTGGAGGTTGCCCTTGAACAGGCCGGTGCCGAATCCTATCAATATAAGAGCGGCGATCATGGCGACAAGAGCTACTGTACCGCCTCCCAGGGGAATGGACAGCAGCAGGTATCCCAGGAACATGACGATGATGCCGGTCGTGACCATCTTGCCGAAGCCGAATTTATCGGCCAGAATGCCGCCGATGAGCGGGAAGAAGTACACGAGCATCAGGAACGAGCTGTAGATGGTGCCTGCCGTACCTGCCGACAGACCGAAGTTGGCACGCAGAAAAAGCGCAAACACGGCTATCATGGTGTAGTAGCCGAAGCGCTCTCCGGTGTTGGCCAGAGCCAGGGCAAAGAGCCCTTTGGGTTGTCCTTTGAACATATTATTTAGATTTTAGTTATTTCACGGGAATGTTTTCGAGGATTGCCTTGAGGTAATCCCAGGTGCGGGCTACGGAGGCGATGTTCACCTTTTCGTCCGGGCTGTGCGGGTATTTGATGGTGGGGCCGATGGAAACCATCTCCCATGCGGGATACTTGGCACCCATGATGGCGCACTCGAGGCCGCCGTGGGTTGCCATTATCTTCATGGGCTTTCCGTACACTTTTTCGTACTGCTCCATGCACACTTTGTTGATGGGGGTGTCAAGCTTCGGAGTCCAGCCTGAGTAGCCGCCCTTGAATTCGATGGCATCGGCACCTGCCAGTTCCCACAGGCAGCGGACACGCTCGGCAAGATAGGCCTTGGAGCTGTCGATGGCGCTGCGCATGAGGCTGTGGACGGTGATCCGGCCCTTTTCGGTGCGTACGATGGCAAGGTTGATGGAGGTCTCCGTGAGGCCTTCCATGGTGCGGCTCATGCGGATTACTCCGTGAGGGGCGGCAAGAATGCCCTTGATGGCGCGGAGCATAACCGAGCCCTGGATGAACTTGTCGGCAGCGGGAGCGTCTTCCACTATAAGGCTTGCCGAAGGGTCCGACTCCTGGAATTCGGCCTTTATCTCGGCAAAGGTGTTCTTTATTAGTTCGCGGATTGCTTTTTCGTTCTCCTCGGGGAAGGCGATTTGGGCTGCTGCCTCGAAGGGGATGGCGTTGCGGAGGCTGCCTCCGTTGAAGGAAATAACCTTTGCGCCAAGCATTTCCACCAGCGGGAGAAGGATGCGGGCCATGGCCTTGTTGGCATTCGCCCTGTAAAGGGAGATATCCATGCCGGAGTGGCCGCCCTGCAGTCCCTTGATGTCGAGGCTAAGGAATTTGTGCCCGGCCGGAACCTTATATTTAAGATATTTGAAACTTGCCGATGCATCCAGGCCGCCGGCGCATCCTACGCACAGCTCGCCTTCTTCTTCGGAGTCCAGGTTCAGGAGGATGTCGCCCTTCAGAACGCCGGGCTTGAGGCAGTTGGCGCCTGTCATGCCGGTCTCTTCGTCGTATGTAACAAGAACTTCCACGGGGCCGTGTTTGACTGATTTGTCCTCAAGCACTGCAAGGCCGAGGGCTACGCCGATACCGTTGTCGGCACCCAGGGTGGTGCGGTCTGCCGTTACCCATTCGCCGTCGATGTAGGCGTTGATGGGGTCTTTCAGAAAATCGTGGGCGGAGTCAGAGGTCTTTTGGGGAACCATGTCCATGTGGCCCTGCAGGATGACGCCTTTGCGGTTTTCCATGCCCGGAGTGGCGGGAACGCTGATTATGATGTTGCCGGTGTCGTCCTTTTTGGTGTCGAAACCATGTTCTATACCCCAGTTATAAAGGTACTCGATGACTTTTGCCTCATGCTTTGAGGGGCGGGGAATCTGTGTAAGGGCATGGAAATTCTTCCACACTACCTTGGGTTCCAGATCTTGGATGTTCATATACAGTGTTATTTTAAGGTTATTTGTTCAATGAGATGCTGCATTCCTTGCCCAGCTGGTACACGGGGATGCGGGTTTCCAGAAGGGTGCGGCCGTCCTGTGTGAGCCGGACTTTGCAAACTGCCGGGATGCGGTAGTGTACCGGGGTGCCCTTCGCCTTGCGTCTGTCGGCCTGGTCTTCCGGGATTTCAAGGTCTTCCGGCTCCAGTTCAAGGTAATAGGGGACGCCGGTGACGCCGTCGGCCACTGGACCGTCGTCGGTCATGCGGAAAACCTGATAGCGGTGCACCCGCTCCGAAGCGGAGGGCTTTACGTCGAACGAGGCGCTGTAGGTGCGCACTGTGGTGTAGCCGCGGAAGAGTGAAAGGTATTCTTTCTCTATCCTGTCAAGTTCCCTGATGGCGGTGCCCATTGCTTCGCCGGTGAAACTGGCGTCCGTGTTGCCCGAAGCGATGTTGTGCCTTTCTTTACGCACGGCGAGGATCATCTCTGCGGCATCGGCGGCTTTGTCTTCGATGGTCTTGTCCTGAAGAATCTTATGCTCGACGGGAATGGTGACCTCCGAAGTGTCGGTCTTTACAGTCTTATATTCTATGCGCGTAACTTCCTTGCTGGGAGATGTCAGGCCGATGTCGGAGTAATCGGCCTTGAGCTGGGGGAGAAAACGCCATGCGGGGCGGCGGCTTTGCTCAGAGGAGGGGAGGGAGACCAGCCCCTGTGCGCTCAGGGAAAGGAGGGCGGCATTGTCGGCCTCGCAGCTGTACCAGGCTTGCGGATCGGCCTCTACTGTAGGAACAAGCTCCGCGCTGACGAGGGTTGAGCTTGTCTCGTCCGTATCCCTTACTTCCATATTGAGCAGGCGGTGTGCATATTCGGCGTATGGGCCGGCGAAGAAGTTTTCCTGACGTATCTGAACGTTTACCGTTATTGTTGTCGAAGGCAGTGCGTAAAGTGCGTCCTGGGCTTTTGCGGTGCCAAGAGGCATAATTGCTGCCGATAGAAGGAATATACTTATCTTTCTCATATCTTTTTCCAGCGTTTGTGGGTCCAGAGGTAGTTCCAGGGCTGTTGCCTCAGGTCTTCCTCCAGCAGTTGGTAATACTTCTGCATCATTTCTTCGGGCGACATGCTTGAGGCAGGCTCCGCTACAGGTATGATGCTGATTTCAAAACTTCCGTCCTCATTGCAGCGATGCCGCATATATGCCACGTTCATGTCCAGTTTGCGGGCGAGGGTGGCCGCTCCTTTCATGGCCATGGTCTGCTGATTCATGAACTGCACGGGTATTGCAACGGCCTTTCCCTGATAGGGGTACTGGTCCGTATTGAAGCAATAGACGTATCGGCGGTCTTTGTGCGAGAGGGCGAAACGGAGGACCTGTTCGCTCTCCAGATAGCCTTCCATGCCGGGAATATCGACAATCGGAGCCAGGCGAATGTATTCGATTACCTGGTCCCAGAACCGGCTTTTAAGCTTTTTGTACGTGACACCGAACTGCGTGCTGTCAAAACCGGCCGTGCCCGATTCGTCAAAAAGGGCGAATCCTCCAAGAGCTTCAAAATGGCCGGTGTGGCTGCTGAGGACCATGAGCTGGGTTCTGTTTTCCAGCAGACGGTGGATAACCTCGGGTGTGACTATTTTTACAAGATGGGCTTTCTGCAGGCGCTCGCGGCCCTTTTGTCCACGACAGGCGCTGAACCAGATCATCGTGGTATAGACGGTCGCAAAGTGAATGTAGAATTTCTTGGCTATTGATTTAAGCTCGGCATAGTCTTTTTCCGGAAAGCTGCGGCCGATGTTGGCCATTACCACATCCCTGCGGTAACGAAACACTTTGTATAGCGCTTTCCCCAGCACTTTTCCCCACCAGCGGTGGTAGCTCAGGGGCAGCAGGCCGTGCAGATACATCCAGCCCTCCATGAGGAGGACGCCCGGGCTTGTTCTTTTCTTTCCTTTATCCATACGTATCCACAAATATAAGCAATTTCCGTGAATATAAATATTTGTTTTTCAAGAATAAAATCCCTATATTTGCAGTCCTTTTCGGGTCTTTGGATCTCAAAAAAGGTGTAAACTATTTATTAACAATTAATTAACAAACAATGGTTAACCAGTACGAAACCGTTTTCATTGCAACTCCCGTTTTGTCTGACACCCAGATGAAGGAAGCGGTTGCCAAGTACGTCAAGCTCATCACCGACAACGGCGGCGAGGTTGTGTACCAGGAGGATTGGGGCCTGCGCCAGCTCGCATATCCCATCCAGCACAAAACAACAGGATTTTATTATCTGATCGAGTTCAAGGCCGACAGCCAGTTCGTTGCCACCCTCGAAACCCAGTATCACCGTGACGAGCGCATCATCCGTTTCCTCACCGTTGCTCTTGACAAAGACGCAGTGGCATACGCAGAGAAACGCCGCGCCAACAAAGGTGCCAAAGCCGCCCCGGCAGCCGAAGCTCCCGCCACAGAAGCTGAATAATTAAGGAGGAAATAGTTATGGCAAACGAAAATAAAGAAATCCGCTATCTGAACCCCCCGACCGTAGAGGTTCGCAAGAAGAAATACTGCCGTTTCAAAAAGGCAGGTATCAAGTATGTAGATTACAAGGATCCTGAGTTCCTGAAGAAGTTCCTCAACGAGCAGGGTAAGATTCTTCCCCGCCGCATCACCGGTACTTCCCTCAAGTTCCAGCGCAAGGTTGCCCAGGCCGTCAAGCGCGCCCGCAGCCTCGCCCTGCTTCCTTATGTTACTGACCTCCTTAAATAATCCT
>JAFUVU010000028.1 GCA_017477465.1 Bacteroidales bacterium | reverse complement strand
ATTTTGGGACACCAAGCCCGTTAAACATTATACTATTACGGCGCGCCGGATGGCGACGACCGCTCGCCAACAAAGATAAGATAGCGGTCTTGATTTTTATATAAACTGGCCTATAATCGCCAGATTTTATATAAATTTGTTTGCTATGAGTACCATTCCAAACCGCCACTCCCTTAGCCCGGCCATGAAAATGGCAGACCTGGTGGACCTGGACTTCTCAGTTCTGGGCGTTTTCACTCGCATGGGCCTTAATTTCGGCTTTGGCGAAGCCACGGTGGAAGAAGTCTGCAAAACTGCCGACATCTCGCCGGAAACCTTCCTTCTGATATGCAGGGTCTATGCCTTCGACGGCTACCTCCCTACGCAGGAAACCCTCGAAAGAGCCGATCTGAACGACATAGTCCGCTATCTCCGCCTTTCCCACAGCTATTATACGAACGTAGCTGTCCCGGAACTTGCCGATGCCCTGGAAAGCATGCTCCAGCCGGCGGACCTCCGTCGGCAAAAGGTTATGTGGCAGTTCTTTGCAGACTATAAAGAAGAGCTGTCCAAGCATTTCGCATACGAGGAAAATACGGTGTTCCCGTACGTGGAAGCCGTGCTCGGCCACAAGAAAGGCGCCCACTTCACAATAGGTGAATATGAGGAAAACCACTCCAATGTGGAAGAAAAACTGGACGATCTTAAGAACCTCATCACCAAATACTTGCCCCTTCAGTGCAATCAGCAGGAAGCCTATCGCGCCCTCTTCTACATCTGCAGCCTGGAGAGGGATCTTAAGAAGCACACAATCATAGAAGACGAGATTCTGGTCCCGGTAGTTGGGAGGATGGAAAACAATGAGTAAGCGCATCCTCATAGTGGAACCGTCGGCCATAGTGGCCAAAGGACTGGAACAGGTTTTCAAAGACTTGGGCGAATTCGAAGTCTCAGGCATCCTGCAGGATCTCTCCGGCGCCTGGGAAGCCCAATTAAGGCCGATGGACCCGGACATCGTCCTGATAAACCCCTCAGTGGCCGATTACGCCTCCCGCGTCGGCATCAAGACCCGCATCGCAGAGTGCGTATCGGCAGCGGTGCTGTGCATAGGCACCCAGCCCTGGGAAGAGGAACTCCTGCGCAGCTTCGACGGCAGCATCGGCCTTATGGATACTCCTGCGGCCATTATCCGCAAAGTGAGGGCGGCCCTGGACGAGCGCAGCGACACCCCGAGGGAAGAGACGGAAGAGCTCAGCGCCCGCGAAAAGGAAATCCTCATCTGCGTAGCCAAAGGCATGCTCAACAAAGAAATTGCCGACCTTTACAACATCTCCATCTACACGGTCATCACCCACCGCAAGAACATCACCCGCAAGACGGGCATCAAGACGGTGGCCGGCCTCACCGTTTACGCGCTTCTGAACAATCTCATAGACATGAATACCGTCGAGTAAAACTATGGACTACAGAAAATTCATCAAATTCTACCCCGACTTTCCCATCAAGGGAGTCAACTTCGTGGACATAATTCCTTTCCTTCAGGACAAGGACCTTTTCCGCAGTCTAACCCACGACTTGGCCGACTTGTGCGCCGCCCCTAACATCGCCGCACCCGAGGCCCGCGGCTTCCTCTTCGCAACGCCTATGCTCTATGCGGACACGAAGGTGGAAAACGTGATTCCCCTGCGCAAAAAAGGCAAGCTGCCCTTCAGCGAAGGGGACCTCATCCAGGTGGAAATCATGAAAGAATACGGTCCGGACCATGTGTATTTCCGCCGCTCGGACCTTGCGGCCAGCAAACCCGCAGGCGATACGATTGAAATCACCTTCTTTGACGACATCCTCGCAACCGGCGGCACCGCTCGCGGCCTTGCGGAAGGACTTAACGCCCAGACAGTTACCATCGCCGGTAAAAGCTACAAGGTAAAGGTGAAGGACTTTGTGTTCCTGGTAGAGATTGACGACCTCCCCGGCCGCGCACGCCTGGAAGACATTGCGCCGGTAAAGTCACTTATTCACGTTACTGAAGGCTAGCGCCCTTCGGAGCTTTTGTAGTCGAATTGCTGCCCGTGGCAGGTCCAGCTTTGAAGGACTTGTCCGCGGCGGATAGAGATAACCTGACGGAAAATGCGAGCCTCCTTGGCCCCGCTGCTTTCCATGTGGCCGATGGGAATCCACTCCCCGGCCTGCAAAGTATAAACGCTGATATCCAGATTTTCACCGTCCCTTCTGGCTACTACCAGTTCCGGGATGCGGTTGTCCGTGAAGTCGTGGATGCCTACTACTACATCGGCCCAGCCGTCCGGGAGCGGCGTGCCGTTGATTGACACTGCTCCTGAATTTACGGAAGCCTGCCATGAAGTGCCGCCGGCAGTGAAGTTGAGGGCTCCCGATTCTCCGTAGAAATAGCTGTCCAGACCTATTATGAAAGTGCCGCTGGCGTTATCTGAGTAGGTGCGTACTTGCGCCGAAGCTAAAATGCTTGCGCAGAGTGCGGTCAGAATGAAAAAAATCCGTTTCATAGACTGCAAATATAAGGAAATATTCGTTAAATTTGCAAAAACTAAGCTTATGGCCCTTCTTGACCGTATAATTCTGGACGGCATCACTTTCGATGATGTCCTTCTCATTCCAGCCTATTCGGAAGTCCTGCCAAGGGAGGTCTCGCTCCGTGGACGCTTCTCAAAACACATAGCTCTGGACATACCATTCGCATCTGCTGCGATGGATACGGTAACGGAGTCCAAGATGGCAATAGCCATGGCCAAGGCCGGCGGCATAGGCGTCATTCACAAAAACATGAGCGCGGAGGCCCAGGCCGCAGAGGTCGCCAGCGTCAAGGCGGAAGGCTTGAAAGTGGCCGCCGGCGTAGGCATAACGGCCGATGTCCTGGACCGCGTGAAAGCCCTCTCGGATGCCGGCGTGGATGCGGTGGTGCTGGATTCGGCCCACGGCCACTCGAAAGGAGTGATGGACGCTCTTCGCAGCATCAAATCGGCATTCCCCGGCCTGGATGTAGTGGTCGGCAACATAGCTACTGCCGCCGCAGCGCGCGACCTTATTGCAGCAGGTGCCGACGGCCTCAAGGTCGGAATCGGCCCTGGAAGCATTTGCACTACGCGCATAGTCGCGGGCGTGGGCATGCCTCAGTTGACAGCCATTGCAGAAGTGGCGGAAGTAGCCGGAGACGAAGTCCCGGTTATTGCCGATGGCGGCCTCCGCTACTCAGGCGACGTGGTAAAGGCCCTGGCCGCCGGCGCCCACTCGGTGATGTGCGGCAGCATGTTCGCAGGCACCGACGAAGCCCCCGGCGATGTGGTGGAAGTGGACGGAGTGAAGATGAAAGGCTATCGCGGCATGGGCTCCATCGACGCGATGCAGGCCGGCAGCGCAGACCGCTATTTCCAGAAAGGCGCCAAAAAACTGGTCCCGGAGGGCGTCGTAGCCCGCGTAGCATACAAAGGCTCAGTGGCTGATGTCCTGTACCAGCTAACGGGCGGCCTTCGCTCCGGCATGGGCTACTGCGGAGCGGCCGATCTGCTGGCACTGCACAAGGCCGGCTTTGTGAAAATAAGTCCCGCAACAGTGCAGGAAAACCATCCGCACGATGTAACGATAGCCAAAAAAGCACCTAACTATTCCAAATAATCTATTAACCAAAACCTATTAGCTATGGCTTATACAGAAACTACTCGTACCAGCTACGGCAAGCGTCTGGGCAACTCCCTAAGCGGGATTCTTGTCGGCCTTGTCATGATTATCGGCGGCACTGTGCTGCTAGGGTGGAATGAAAAACGCGCCGTCAATCGCACCAAACTCCTGAAAGAGGCTCAGGGCCAGGTTGTGGAAATGCCCGACATTACCACAGTCAATTCCGAATTCCATGGAAAACTTGTGCATGCAAGCGGCCTTCCTGCAACAACGGACATCCTGTCCGACTCCCGCTTCAAAGTCTCCGTCAAGGGCGCTACTGCCCTAAAGCGTGAGGTGGAATACTACCAGTGGGTAGAATCGTCCGAAACCACCACCAAAGACAAAATCGGCGGTGCTCAGGAAACTACAACCACTTACTATTACAACCGTGAATGGGTATCCAACCCTGTTGACTCCGGGAACTTCCATGACCCCGAGTACAAAGGTAAAAACAGTGTCAAGGAGCAGTTGGAATCTTATACCCACTATGCAAAGGACGTAAGCTTTGGCGCTTACAAGCTCACCGACGGCCAGATTGCCTCCATCAGCGGCTTTGTGCCCATCCAGGCAACGGACTCCACCGCCACTTCATTCTATATCGGCAAAGATGCTTCGAATCCGGAAATCGGCGACGTGCGCATCAAATTCTATCAGGTGCTGCCTTCTACCGTGAGCATTGTGTCTTGCGTCAACGGCGACACTTTCACTCCCTTTGTCTCCAAGTCCGGCAAAACCTTCGACACCCTGGTCATGGGTACCGTTTCCCAGGAACAAATCTTCGAAGGTGAACATGCAACCAACAAAATGGTGCTTTGGCTGCTTCGCGTTTTGGGCTTCTTCCTAATCTATATGGGTCTGAGGAACGTATTCAACATCCTGGAAACCCTGCTGAAGGTGCTGCCTTTCCTTTCCAATATCCTTGGCTGGGGCCTTGGCATCGTATGCTTTGTGATTGCTCTGGTCTGGACGCTGGTAGTGGCTGCAATAGCCTGGGTGGCCTCCAGGCCGGTGCTTGCCATAGGCCTGCTGTTAATAGCGGCGGCGGCAATCTGGTACTTCTGCACCCACAAAAAGAAGAAAGTCGATCTTCCCGGCCAGGCCGCTTAGTTTGACTTGCATAAAAAATGAGAGGGCGACTTTTTGGGTCGTCCTCTCTTTTGTAGTGCTCATACAAATGTACCTGTATTAACGTTCACGTGCGGCTGCCATTGCTGCTTCTACCTCGTCGGGGCTTACGGGGAGGCGTTTGGGGCCGAGCCTGCGGGCTCCGCTTTCCGTCACCAGGACGTCGTCTTCCAGACGGATGCCGCCGAAGTTGTAGTAGCTTTCCAGCTTTGAGTAGTTGACGTAGTTTTTTCCCAGACCTTCTTTCTTGAATTTTTCGATGAGGGCAGGGATGAAGTAAATGCCTGGTTCATCCGTGATTACGTGGCCGGGACGGAGCCTTCGAGCCATGCGTAAAGAGCCAAGGCCCAATTGTTTGGCACGCTGCTGGTCAGGGTCGTAGCCTACGAGGTTTTCTCCCAGATCTTCCATGTCGTGTACGTCCAGGCCCATGTTGTGGCCGAGGCCGTGGGGCTGGAACAGACCGGCTATTCCATCGGCCACCATGCTGTCCAGGTCTCCTTTCACCAGACCCAGGGCCGACAGGCCTTCCAGCATTTTCCTTGCCGTTGCAAGGTGAACCTCCCTGTAAGTGACGCCGGGCTTTGTGAGGCTGAAGGCCAGTTGGTTGCAGTCGTACACTATCTGGTAGATTTCGCGCTGTTTGGTGGTGAATTTGCCGCTTGTAGGGTAGGTGCGGGTGAAGTCGGATGCGTAGTGCTCGTTGCTTTCTACGCCTGCGTCGATGACCATGAGCCTGCCAGGCTCAATGACTGCGGCATGTCCGTGATTATGAAGCGTTTCCCCGTGCTGGGTGAGGATTGTGGGGAAGGAAACGCCCCAGCCCTTTGCCAGCGCCACGCCTTCCATCTTGCCCACTATTTCCTGCTCCACTATGCCGGGGACGATGGAATTGCGTGCTACGGAATGCATTTCGTAGCCCAGGGCGCATGCATGGTCAATTGCTTCAATCTCAATGTCTTCTTTGATTAGACGAAGGGAGATGACAGCCTGAATGAGAGGAGTGGAAGGCTGAACGCCGGGCAACAGATGCTCAAGTTTGAGGGTATTGAAATACCGGCTCGGGGGCAGGAAGTGCACCTTTCTGCCTTTTGCGGCCTTCAGGCATTCTTCCAAAGCGCCGTAATGGGCCGATTGTTCAATCCCCACAGCGGCAGCCCGTGAAGCGACGCTGGGCTGCGGACCCATCCAGATTATGTCGTCTATGTCAACATCGTCGGCAAATAGGATTTCGCGGCCGCTGTCGATATCCAAAACGGCGGCGTACAGAGGCTCGTCCAGGCCGATAAAATACAGCCAGGAGCTGTCCTGACGCCATTTGTAGCAATTGTCCTTATATTGTGCCGGGGCTTCTGCGTTGCCCAGCAGCAGAACCAGACCGCTTTCTCCTGCTTCCTGCAATTTTGTCAGCAAAGCGGCGCGGCGGCGCATATAGACTTCTTTAGCAAACATATCGGTATAAGTTTTGTTTGTTCAAAGATAATCAATAATTTTGTGATATGGAAACCTTTATCGCCATTACAGCCATCATCCTCGGGGTGGTGGGAATCATCGGCAGCGTTGCGCCGGGGCTTCCCGGCCCGCCCCTCAGCTGGGTAGGCATGCTGATTATCTACATCTGGGGCAACGGCACCAACAGTGCGGGAGAACCCGTTTCAACCACGCTCCTGCTTGTATGGCTTGGAATTGTCATCGTAGTAAGCATCCTGGACTATATTGTACCGGCATATTTCACAAAACTCACCGGCGGTACCAAATACGGCGGGTGGGGTGCCATCATCGGCCTGTTTGTCGGCCTTATTTATCCTCCTTTGGGGATGATTCTGGGCTCGCTGCTGGGCGCTTTCGCCGGTGAGCTTATCTTCGCCGGACAGGATCCCGCAGTTTCCGTGAAGTCGGCCATCGGTGCGTTCCTTGGCTTTATGTTCGGCACCGGGCTCAAGCTCATCTGCTCGGCCGTAATGCTCTTTTATATAGTTATTTACGCATTCTGATGTATTCCCTGGCAACGGTTCTTCCCTTTGTGGTATGTCTGGTATGGTCGGTAATCGGCCTTCTGGACTACAAAAAAGCCGACCCTGCCAAGCATACCCTGTTTGTATTCTCCGTAGCCGCAACGCTGCTCTATTTCTGCCATTATCTGCATTTCAATGGCCTGAATACGCGTTTCTCGGAAGGTATTTACTTTCTGTGCAACATGTCCGTGTATCCGCTTTACGCCATGTACGTAGAGCGGCTTACGCATAAGCGGTTGTCGTTCTGGCTAAGGGATGCGTGGTGGTTTATACCGGCGCTCCTGTTCTGCGTGGCAACCTTCATCTGGGGGGGCGATGCTGTGCAGGGCGTCAACAAATGGGTGTTCCCGATAGTATCAATTGCTGCTATCCTGTATGCCACGCGGCTGCTTCTGCTTTTCCGCAAAAGGGTAGATAACTATTATTCCAACCCGGAAGAAAAAAGACTGGACCCCGTGCTTGTGCTTCTGATTCTGCAGCTGGTCACCCTGGTGGCGTCTTTCATCGTGAATCTGGCCGGCAGGGATTCGTTTATGGGAAAAGAGATGCTCCTGATTCCTTCCGTGGCATTCTCGGTGCTGCTTTTCGGCATTTTTTACGTGGGGGGCAAGACGGCTTTTCCCTCGGAGGAAGTGCAGCAGGGCGAAGACATCGCCCCGCCGGCCTCTCTCAATGAGAATCAAAGGCAGCAGCTCATGCAAAAAATTGAGCAGCAAATGCTTGATAAAGAACTGTTTCGCACCAAAGGCCTCACAATTTCGGACTTGGCCGAAGCTGTCGGCTCAAACCGGACCTATGTGTCGTCCTGTATAAACCAATGTGCGGGGATGTCCTTCTCCGAATATGTGAACGGGGCGCGTGTGCGTTATGTTTTGTCGCTTGTCGGCAGCCAGCCGGATCTCCCTGTGTCGGAACTGGCCGATAAGGCGGGCTTCAACGACCGGACAACCTTCTACCGCAGTTTCAAGAAGGCTACGGGCATGTCTCCAAGTGAGTATGCAGCCGCAAAAAACGCCGGCGGATAGCGGTTTTTTACCTTTTGCAACATGGTTTTGAGCTAACGCAACCCCTTTTGTTGTTTGGGCAAAGGGGCTTTTTTATATTTGTCTTCGTCAAGATAACCCATTATTAACAAATAACGAAGCTTATGAAAAAAGTATTGTTAGCTCTGGCGGCTGCAGCAGGTCTCATGCTCACCGCCCAAACTGCAAGCGCTCAGTTTTTTATCGGCGGTTCCTTGGGTATTACCACAACCACGATGAGAGACACCGACGATGGAACTACACAAAGTGGATTCTCCTTCAAGATTTCCCCTGAAGCCGGCTACATGTTCACAGACAGGATGGGTGCCGGCGGTATCATTACATTCCAGTCCGGTTTCCCTTATATCGGCTCATTCGATGCTAATGATCTTAAGGGGCTTATAACTACCGCTCTTGGCGTCGAATCGGACCTTGGCAACACAAATAGGCAAAGCAGAAGCCGTGTGCTCGGTTTTAATTTTGCTCCTTATTTCCGCTATGTGCTCATTGACACGCGTCGCTTCAGCCTCTTCGCAGATGCCGTGCTGGGTTATGGCTCATACACCATGCAGGCACAAACCGGCGACGGCGGCTGGCGTGATGCAAGCAAGATAGGTCTGCTTCAGGTACTTGCGCGCCCCGGATTCTCTATGAAACTTGATCCGCACTTCTCTGTTGTCGGCCACATTGGTTCCTTCGGCCTGCAGAATATGTCTTCAAACGGAGAAACTATGACCCGCTTCGGTCTTGATATGGATACTTACAATCTCTCCCTTGGGGTCATCTACATCCTGTAGTTGGCTCCGTATAAAGAATGCAGCCCGGCGTGAGTCGGGCTGCATTCTTGTAAATATTTGGGTATGAGGTTAGTAGCGGTCTTCGATTTCGTCTTCCTTGTCTTCTACGTAGCGGACGAAGGCGTCACGGACGCTTGAAGGGATGCTGTGGTCGTTCTTTACTCTCTTTTCTATTTCCCAAAGCCTGTCTTCAATCTGCTTGGCCCGTTTCTTATTGCCGTTTTTAAGCGCGTTGTCGTACTGGGAGAGCATTCCGTAAACTCCAAAGCGGCGGCACTGCCCGTCAACTGTCATGGGATATTCTGAGGGAGTGGTAGCGGCTTCCTCTTTGACGGCGGTGGGATTGGAAATGTTGAAATCCATCCTGACGCCTTTGGTGCGGGCAATCAGCTCTGCGGCTTCCTTGCCGGAGAAGTATTTCTTGCGGCCGTCCTCGGAAACTGAAAACACGATGGAACGCTCAACGGCGTCACCGGCATTGTAAACCGGGACCATGTTGTCCAGGTCTTCGCCATGCATTACGAAACCGTCGCGTACGCGGATTCCGCGGTCGTCAAGGGGAACGAGGTCGATTTCAAGGCCTCCGATTTTGTTCTTGGTTTCTTTGCGGACGGGAACAACGGCCTGGATTACCCATTCGCTCTTGTTGTCGGGGTTCTGGGCGGTGTAGAGTTTGACATCGGCCCCTAGGCTGAAGTCCGTGAAGGCGTTGCCGGCAAATTCCACCGTATTTTTAGGGACGTACAGTTCGGCTGGTTTGCCTGAGTCGCATGCTGCTGCAAGCAGCAATGCGGCTGCCAGGAATAAGTATTTTCTCATAGCTGCAAATTTATCTTTGTACAAAAATAAGATGAATGGCCGCTAAAGAAAACTGCAGCCGTTGCTAAGTAACAATTTTGTGTTGCAAATGGTAAAAATGCCGATTTTCAGAGGTCGGTGTATTCCGATGTAGCGGGCATGAGCCGCCAAAAGGCGTAGCGAAGTGCCTCGAGCCTATCTATTAAATCGGAGAAGTGATGACGCTCCACAAGCTTGTTGGCCGGGATGTTTACACCGTCGGGGAAGCTCACTGTCCAGCGCCATGTCCAGTAATCGTCGTAGCGGTTGTTCCTGTGATACGGGGTAAGGATAAGAGCCGATGATGGCTCCGCGGCACCGTCGAAGTGAATGCCGAGGGCGACGCAGGCATCGGCCTTTTCTACAAGGGGGAGGGCTTCGTCCTGCGTTGTGGCCACGCTGAACTGCGTGAAGATGTCTTTCAGGCGGGCCTGCTGCACTGTGCCTTTTATTTGCAGCTCACCTATCAGGTCTGCCTCTAAATAATTGATTTCGCCTTCTTTGCGTGCGTCCAGGCTGGCAAGGAGCCGGCCGTCTTTCCAAAAGCGGGCGCTTCCGTCCAGCGCGCCGTCGGCAAAGCCTTCCGTTGTGAGGAGGAAATGCTGGAGCTGCATCTCCGTGCTACCGTCTGATGATGCTTTGAAGCTGGCAAGCGTGGTGCCGCGGGCCTCAAGGGTGAGCGTGGTGCCGTCGTCTCCGTTTTCCAGAAGGACAGTTCCCTTTACGCCGTTTGCTTCCACTTGTATCGGCTCTCCGCTTTGCCATGGGAGGTCTTTGGCTGCTACCGCCGCGTCCAGGAGCACTGCTTCCTCTTTCCAATAGCTCTTGTCCACCTCGTCCATAAAACGTGTGCCGATGCTGTTCATCCTGTCCTGCTGACGGCCTGACAGCAGCTCCAGTGGTATGTCCAGCGAAGCGGCGCCAGTGCAGGCCGTGAGGGTTAACAGCAATATGTAGAGCGGTTTTCTCATTTCTGCAAATATAGGAAAAGCGCCGGGATTTTACTAAATTTGCGCTTTCATTCACTACGTTTTTATGGCAAGTCACATTCGCGACATCAACTTGTGGGAAAGCGGCGAACTCAAGCTCAGCTGGGTGCGCAGCCACATGCCCCTTTTGGACGGAATCCAAAAAGATTTTGAGCAAAGCAAACCATTCACAGGCCTGAAAATAGCCCTCAGCGTGCATCTGGAAGCAAAAACGGCCCATCTGTGCGAGGTTCTTGCCTCCGGCGGCGCCACTATGTATATTACCGGCTCCAACCCGCTCAGCACTCAGGACGATGTGGCGGCAGCCCTTGTGCATGAAGGACTTAACGTTTTCGCCGTTCATGGCTGCAATGAGGAGGAGTACTTCCAGGACATCCGCAAAGTGCTGGAGGTAGGTCCCAATATCATTATCGACGACGGAGGCGACCTTGTAACTACCCTTCACAAGGAGTTCCCGGAGCTTATTCCCGCAGTTATCGGCGGATGTGAAGAAACTACCACCGGCATACTCAGGCTCAAAGCCATGGCCGCTGCAGGGGAGCTTAAATTCCCCATGATGCTGGTCAACGATGCAGACTGCAAACATCTGTTCGACAACCGCTACGGCACAGGCCAAAGCGTGTGGGACGGCATCAACCGCACCACAAACCTCATCGTAGCGGGCAAGTACGTTGTCGTCGCCGGTTACGGCTGGTGCGGCAAGGGCGTGGCCATGCGCGCCAAGGGAATGGGTGCAAAAGTAATTGTGACAGAGGTGGATCCAATCAAGGCAATGGAGGCTGTAATGGACGGTTTCCAAGTAATGCCCATGCTGGATGCCGCTGCACTCGGCGACATCTTCGTCACCGTGACCGGCTGCGAGGATGTAATCGGCCCGGAACATTTCCTTCTTATGAAGGACGGCGCCATCTGCTGCAATGCCGGACACTTCGACGTTGAGGTTGCCGTCGCCAAGCTTAAAGCTATGGCGGTGAGTCACAAACCTGCCCGCAACAATATCGAAGGGTACGTGCTGGAAAATGGCCGCACCATCTACATAATTGCCGAAGGGCGCCTTGTAAACCTTGCCGCGGGCGACGGTCATCCCGCAGAAATCATGGATATGTCCTTCGCCATCCAGGCTCTCAGCGCCCGTTATCTCGCTCAGAACCGCGGCAGCATCGGCACTTTGCTTAATAATGTGCCGGAAGAAATTGACAGGGAAGTAGCATTAAGAAAGCTTGCCGACTGGGGCATCAAGATAGATGTCCTTACCGAGCAACAACAAAAATATATCTTCGGATAATATGTCACTCATACCTATCCACTGGTGGAATAAAGAAGTTCATAACTTTCAGATTTCACAGCAGAAGTTTGTAAAAAAGCCATGGGCCAACGGCGTCATCCTGCTGGCTTGCGTCGCAGTGGCAATGTTGCTTGCCAACCTGCCGTTCACCAAAGGCTTCTATCACGGATTCCTCCATACGGAGCTCACAGTCCATGTGGCTTCGCCTAACGGCCTCATTGACTGGTATTTCCCGAGGGGAATGACCATGGAAAAGTTCATCAACGACATCCTGATGGTCATTTTCTTCTTCACCGTCGGCCTGGAAATAAAGCGCGAGATAGTGTGCGGGGAACTGTCCTCCTTCAAGAAGGCTATCCTGCCCGTTATCGCTGCTTTCGGCGGTGTGCTTATGCCGGCACTCATTTATACCATCGTCAATCATGGCACGGTTGCCGCTTCCGGCTGGGGCATTCCAACTGCGACGGATATCGCCTTTGCCGTCGGCATCCTTTCAATTCTTGGCGATAAGGTGCCCATTTCGCTCAAAGTTTTCCTGACGGCCCTCGCCATTGCCGACGATTTGATAGCCATTCTGGTGGTGGCGCTGTTCTATGGCGGGCACATCAACCTTCCGCTTCTGGCCATCGCCCTGATGGTGATTCTCTTCGTCGCCCTGATGAAGAAGCTTGGCGAAAAGAGAATCGGCTATTATGTTGTGCCTGCGGTGATTGTGTGGTTCCTCTTCTATTACAGCGGCATCCATGCCACCATGACCGGCGTTGTCATTGCGCTTCTGATTCCCATGGACGCGCGTTATAATAAGGCCAAGTTCCATCGCAGGGCGCGCATCCTGTACGAAGGCCTGCTGGAGGCCGAGTCCGTCCGCACCGGCGAGTCCTTCCCCAACGGTCCGGAGCGTTATCACCTTCGCCGTCTGAGCAGCCTCACAAAGAAGACCATCCCGCCGTCCTACAGGCTGGAGCATAAGCTCAATCCTATCGTCAACTTTGTCATAATGCCCATTTTCGCCCTGGCCAACGCCGGAGTGGAGATTACGGATCCCGGCTTTTTCAATATTTTCAAAGCCATAGACCCTGTGCTGGGCAGCGTAGGGCTGGGTATTTTCCTGGGACTGCTGGTCGGCAAGCCTTTGGGCATCACCTTGGCTTCCTGGCTTGCCATCAAGTTCAAGGTCGGCGCAATGCCGGCGCGTTCGACCTGGCCGATGCTCTTTGCGGTGGCCTGCCTTGGCGGTATCGGCTTTACTATGAGTATCTTCGTGGATACGCTTTCCTTCGCCGGCCCCACCATCGACCCTGCTGTTACTCAGCATCTTAGGGATGCTGGTAAGATTGCCGTGCTCATGGGTTCCGTCGCTTCTGGCATCCTTGGCTCGATTCTTATCACCATCGTCTCAAAGTTTAAAAAGTCTAAAAAAGCGTAAGATATGGATCTTTTAAAAGGAAAAGTCGCCCTTATTACGGGCGCGGCGCGTGGCATCGGCAAGGCTATCGCTTTGAGATATGCTTCCGAGGGTGCCTCAATCGCATTCACGGATCTGGAAATCAATGATGTAGCTCAGCAAACAATAGCCGAAATCGAGGCCTTTGGCGTGAAGGTGAAAGGTTACGCCTCCAATGCCGCCGACTTTCAGGCCACCCAGGAGGTAGTGGAGCAGATAATGGCCGATTTCGGCCGCATCGACATCCTTGTAAACAACGCCGGCATCACCAAGGACGGTCTTGTCATGCGCATGAGCGAGGCTCAGTGGGACGCCGTGATCGACGTAAATATGAAGAGCGCCTTTAATTTCCTGCACGCCGTGGTGCCTGTGATGGCCCGCCAGCGCTGTGGCAGCATCATCAATATGGCTTCCATCGCCGGGCAGACCGGTAATCCCGGGCAGGTGAACTACTCTGCGTCCAAGGCCGGCCTCATCGCCATGGCAAAGTCCGTGGCAAAGGAAATGGGTCCGCGCGGCATTCGTGCCAACGCCATCGCTCCGGGTTACGTCATCTCTGAAATGACAGAAGTGCTCCCGCAAGCCGTTAAGGATGAATTCATTAAGCTGATTCCGCTCAAGAGAGGCGCTTCCGTCGATGAGATTGCCTCCGTCGCCCTCTTCTTAGCTTCCGACCTTGCCTCCTACGTAACAGGCCAAGTAATAGCAGTAAACGGCGGCATGTACTGCTAGCTTATCGTGGCACGCAAGTGCCTGATACCCAACGTTTTCCTGAAATCAAGTGTGACTTTTTGCCGCACTTGATTTTTATAATGTGCTGAGTGATAGGGAGTTGTGTGTCGAGGGTGTTTGAGCCTTTTTATTATATTGCGGGCCGATATGGGAGCTTTGATGGATTTATTGATGCCTCGCGAGTGTCTGGTCTGCGGAAGGCTGTTGGGGGTGCATGAAAAGCATCTCTGCATTCACTGTGCGGCGGATTTGCCGCTGACTTACTATTGGGAGCAACTGCACAATCCGATGGCCGATGAGTTCAACGCAGTGCTGGAGCGTCAAAGAAAGGAAGGGGAGAGCATGCCGTATATTCCGGCGACGGCTCTGCTCTTCTATCATCACGAGAACCCGTACAAGAAAATCCCCCAGGCCCTTAAATATGGCTCGGATGTAGCTGCAGGCCGTTTTTTCGCCTCCCGTTTGGGCCGATACATGGCGGCATTTCCTTCCTGGCAGGGCATTGACACTGTGATTCCTGTCCCGCTGCATTGGTGGCGGCAGTGGCAGCGCGGGTACAATCAGTCGGCAATAATTGCCGATGAACTGGCCCGCGCCCTGGGGGCTAACTTAAGGACAGATGTACTGTACCGCGCCCGTCGCACACGTTCGCAGACAAGGCTGGACGCGGAGGCCAGGCTGAAAAACGTGGAAGGTGTCTTCCGGATAAGGCATACTTTCCCTGCGCAGAAAGTATTGCTTGTCGATGACACGTTCACCACCGGCGCCACGCTTGCCGCCTGCTATCAAGCAGTACGGAGAGCCCTTGGGCCCTCCGTAAGTATCTCGATAGCAACACTATCCGTAGTGCAGGGGTAGAAGACCCGCTTCGACGCTCCGGTCGCGTCCTTTTCCGGGCTAATGTCGCTTTTACCTTAGCGCGCGCATTGCGTTGAGGACGGCCAGGACCGTTACGCCCACATCGGCAAAGACTGCCATCCACATGGTGGCAAGGCCCAATGTGGCAAGGATGAGCACCAGCACTTTTATGCCGATGGCGAAGCAGATGTTCTGGGAAGCGATTCGCAGGGTGCGTCGTGCGATGCCGATTGCCTGGGCGATCTTGGACGGCTTGTCGTCCATCAGCACTACGTCGGCCGCTTCTATTGCTGCGTCGGAGCCAAGGGCGCCCATAGCTATGCCGATGTCGGCTCTGGTAAGGACAGGTGCGTCGTTGATGCCGTCGCCGGCAAAGGCCAGGGTGCCGGAGGGAAGGAGCTTTTCTACTTCGGCCAGTTTCTGAGCGGGAAGCAGTCCTGCGTGGAAATTACTGATTCCCAGCTGCTTGGCCACTGAGGCGGCTACGCTCTCCTGGTCTCCGGTGAGCATCACTATGTCCCGGACTCCGCTTTGCTGCAGGGCTGCTACGGCGGCTTTGGAATCGGCCTTTATGCGGTCGCTGATTACTATGTGGCCGGCGTATTCTCCGTCGATGGCTACGTGCACAAGCGTCCCTTCGTGATGGCAGGGGCGCCAGGCGGCACCTTCGGCTTCCATGAGGAGGCTGTTTCCGACAGCGATTTTGCGTCCGTTCACGATGGCGCGGATGCCTTGGCCAGCCGTTTCGACTATCCCTTCCACCGTGCAGTCGTCGTGCTCGTCGGGGTAGGCTTTCAGAAGGGCCATTGCGATGGGATGCGTAGAGTGGCGCTCGACATGGGCGGCCAAGTGCAGAAGCTCTTGCTGGTCAATTACTTCGGGGTGAATTGCTGTTACCTCGAATACACCTTCTGTGAGGGTGCCGGTCTTGTCGAAGACCAGCGTTTTGACATCGGCCAGCTTATCCATGAAGTTGGAACCTTTGACAAGAATGCCCTTTCTTGATGCCGATCCGAGGCCCCCGAAGAAGGTGAGAGGCACTGAGATGACGAGGGCGCAAGGGCAGGAGACCACCAGGAAGAGCAGGCCGCGGTAGATCCATGTGGCCCAGTCGCCGGTGACAAGCGACGGAATTATGGCAAGCAGAACCGCCAAGGCCACCACGATAGGAGTGTATATGCGGGCGAAGCGGGTTATGAAGCTTTCGCTTCGGGACTTGCTTTCCGCGGCATTTTCCACAAGGTCGAGGATTTTGGATGCGGTGGATTCGCCGAAAGCCTTGGTAGTCTTGACTTTAAGCACTCCGCTTAGGTTGACGCATCCGGAAAGTACATCCTCTCCCGGGCCGATGCTTCGGGGAACACTCTCACCGGTAAGGGCAACGGTGTCAAGGCTGGATTCGCCTTCCAGTACGACGCCGTCGAGGGGCACTTTTTCGCCTGGCTGTATGAGAATTGTTTCCCCTGGAAGCACTTCGTCGGGGTGGACTGTGAGCAGATTCCCCTCCCTTTCGACATGGGCGCTGTCGGGCCTGATGGCCAGAAGGTGGGCTATGCTTCGGCGGCTGTTGCCTTCGGCCTTTTCCTCGAACCATTCTCCTACTTGGAAGAAGAGCATAACAAACACGGCCTCAGGGAATTGCGTCTCGGCCCCTGGCAAAAAGCCTATGGCCAGCGCTCCCAAAGTTGCGATGCTCATTAGGAAATCCTCGCTGAGCGCATCGCCGTGCAAAAGTCCTTCGGCAGCCTCTTTCAGCGTGTCCCAGCCAACTACCAGATAAGGTATCAGGTACAGCAGCAGATATTGCCAAGTGGTCCAGTCCGTTTTTTTCTCGACAATTACGGCGCCGATAAGCAAACCCAAGGCAATCAGAATCTTAGGCAGGCGGTTTTCCCCCTCGTCGTGGTGATGGTGGTGGTGCTCGTGGTGATGTTCGTGCTCGTGATGATGCTCATGCTCGTGGCAGTGGCACTCGTTCTCGTGGTGATGCTCGTTCTCGTGGTGGTGCTCATGCTCATGGCCGTGCTCATGGCCGTGCTCATGGCCGTGCTCATGGCCGTGCTCGTGGTGATGCTCATGCTCATGCTCTTCGCATCGGCAATTATTGTGTTCGTTTTCCATAAGATTGTCGTTTTACTGCTGCAAAATTACAACACGTCCGATGCAACCCGGTTGCAATTTCAACCCTCGACACGTAACCCTCTGACAATCAACGAATAATGAAAATCAAGTGTGGCAAAAAGTTACACTTGATTTCAGGAAAATGCTGAGTATCAGTTATTTGCGTGCCAAGGTTAGGGTGCCGATGGCTAGGAGGGTTTGGGCCGATAGGTAGGTGATCATCACTACGAATTGGCTGAGGGCGAAGTTGGCGACGTGGAAGGTTTCTGCGGCGATCAGGGCGTCGGAGAAGGTGAAGAGGACGGCGCCGCAGAGGAGGATGCCCCAGGTGCGCTTGTCGGCAAAGCGGATGAAACCGCATAGGGTGCTGAAAATCAGGAGCATAAGCACGCATCCGTAGATTGCCATAGGCACGAGCATGACGCCGCTCACTTTAAGCAGCACCAGCAGCGCCGCCACAAGCGCAATCATACCAATGGCCGACAGAGCCCAAACCTTCAGGCCGAGCCCCTTCCAGGACCGTCCGCCAAATATGCTGATGTAGAAGATGTGGCCGATAAGAAACATGCCGATGCCGGTAGCAAAAAGCGGGAAGGAACTGCTCAGGAGGCAGATATCGCCGGCGCAGCCGAAGAGTTCGGCAGTGACGAGCATGCCCAGTGTGCGGCGGTCCACCTCATGCGAAAGCGCGTACACCAGGACGCAAACGGCCAGCAAGGGAAGAAGTGCAGGCTTTAAAGCCGCTGCCACGGCGGGGTTCCAAATGCGTCCGCACAGGTTCAGCACACACGCCACGAAAAAGAAGATATAAGGAATGCGCTTCATAGTTATTATATAGGGTTTAAAGGTTAGCCTGCTAATTTACATAAAATGCAGATACACAGCTTCTACGGCAGTGACGGCGGCCGTTTCTGTCCTAAGCCTGGACTGTCCCAGATGCACCGGCTTGTAACCGCGGCCGATGGCAGAGCGCGCCTCCACGTCCGAAAAATCGCCCTCGGGGCCTATCAGGACGGTGATTTCCGTCCCCTCGAACGACTGCAGCGCCTCCCGTATGCTGATGCGCGGATGTGCCTCATCTTCAAAGCAATAGGCAATGAGTTTGAGCCCGTCTACGGCGTCGGAATCAATAAAAGAGCGCACGCTTACAGGCTCGGCGATTTCAGGAATCCTGGCCTTCAGCGACTGCTTTGTGGCCGAAAGGGCAATCCGCCTGGCGCGGTCGGTCTTGTAAACCTTGCGTTCGGAGCGGTCGCCTATTATCGGCACAATCTTGTCTATGCCAAGCTCCGTGGCCTTTTCCACGAACCATTCAAAGCGCTCGTTGTTCTTTGTGGGGCAGCATCCGACGGTGAGCCGATAGGGATGAGCGCCGAACCCGGGCTCGGAGGAAACAACCCTTGCCGATGCCCCTTTGGCGCTGTCGTCGGCCAGAATGCAATGATACAGAGTGCCTTCCCCGTCGATGACTTCGATGCTGTCGCCGGCCCGATGCCTTAGCACCCTCACGCAGTGGTTGCTCTCTTCGGGGTCCAGGTGGCAGAGCTCTCCGTCGGCCTTATATGCGTAGAAAAGTTCCATTATTTGCGGATAATCTCGATTTCTCCCTTGAGCCCGACCTTCAGAATCTGCGAGGCCTTGCCGGTGGATTCGGTGTCCACAGAAGGGGGGACCACAAAGTCCACCGCGTCTTTGATTTCCTGCGGAATGTCCGAGAAACGCTTAGGCGTAGCTTCTCCAGAAATATTGGCCGATGTACTCACAATCGGACGTCCCAGCTTGAAAACCAGCTGTTTGCACCAGTCCATAAGGGGGATACGGATGCCGACGGTGCCATCGGCAGCAACGGCAGAAGCCGCAAGGTGCCAACGGTCGCCCGTCTCTGAAGTGATGGCGCCCGGGTAGATGATGGTCATGGGGGCGTCGTTAACCTCTATCAGGTCTATCGCTATCGAGGGAATTTCCTTCACATAGCGGGCTATCATGTCCAGATCGCTGGCCAGAAGGACCAGGGATTTGGCATCTGAGCGCTGTTTTATGTCGAAGATGCGAGCTACGGCCTCCGAATTTGTGGCGTCGCAGCCGAGGCCCCACACTGTGTCCGTGGGATATAGGATGGTGCCGCCCTCACGTACTGTACGCAGGGCTTCAGCGAAGATTTCTTCCGCTTTCATAGTAAGTGGCAGTTATAGGAAAATGGTCGGAATATGGTATGCGGTGCACCGTGTATGCAACCGCCTCAAGATCTTTTGGATACAGAAGATAGTCTATGCGCAGCAGGGGCCAAAGCGAGCGATAAGTGGCGCCGAAGCCCTTTCCTGCGGTGACGAAGCTGTCGCGGCGTCCGCGAAGAAGGCGGAAGTAAGTGTAGGACAGCGGATTGTCGTTGAAATCGCCCAGAATCATGGAGCGTACGGGTGCATTGTCAACGCTGCGGAGCACTTCTGCCACCTGTTTGGGCCTTTCTATTATCGAGCGGCGCATTTTCTGCTCGGTTTCTTCTACTGCGCCGTCTTTTTTCACCAGCGACGACAGTGAGATATTGTAGCTTTCGAAATGGCAATTGTACAGGCGCACTGTGCCGGAGTCCAGTTTTACGTCGGTCCAGATGGCCATGTTCGTGGATTTGTCGAAGTTTATCTTGCCTCGGTCGTTAACCTGGCGGCGGGAAAGAGTAACGTTGCCGAAGTGTCCGTTTTTACCGGTAAGTACGTAGTACTCAACTTTATAACCCGGGAAATGCTTGCGCAGCCATGCCTCGGTGGATACATCCGACGGCAGGCGGAATTCCTGGAGGCAGATAAGGTCGGCGTCTTGTTTCATGAGCCAAGTGCTCACCGAATCGGCAAGGGCCATGCGCTCAAAGCCTTTCGGGCCATGGGCAAACAGGCCGACATTATATGAAATGACCTTCAGGGTAGGGGCGGGATGTTCCTCGGAGGGGCCGCTCAGCTGGTAGTATCGGCCAAAAAAGAATAGCGACGGAAGGAGGACAAGGAGCAGCAGCCCGCGCATGGACGAGCGGCGAATGAGCGCCCATACGAAAAGCCCCAGCGTGACGATGAGAAGAAGCGGATAAATAAGGCCGAATAGCGTGAAAAACCAGGCCTTCGCAGGATCGACCACGAAGGATAAATAACTGAGTACCAGTAGCCCCGACATTGCCAGACAGACAGTGCCGAAGGATAGCCGGGAAAGCCAGTGACGCTTCTTCTTTTCTGCCATCGGTCAATAGATTTGACGCGTTTTGCGCCAGTAACGAATCATGAGCCAGCCAAAGAGGGCACCGCCCAGGTGGGCAAAATGGGCCACGCCCATCTGAGTGCCGCTTATGCCGGTCAAAAGTTCAATGCCGATAAAGATTATCACCCACCATTTGGCATCCAAAGTGATGGGAGGAAAGATGAGGGTGAGTTTGGCCTGTGGGTATAGCATGGCAAAAGCGACGAGCACGCCATACACTGCGCCGGAGGCGCCCAGAACGCCGGGAATGCTGTTGTAGATGCTCTGGGGGGCGATTTCGGGGTATTTGGCCAGCAAGGACTGCACCTGCAAAAACTCTACGCCGGTGTGAAGCAACACGGCGCCGAAGCCGGTGATGAGGTAGAACCAGATGAATTTTTTTGTGCCGAGGGCCCTTTCCACCACCATGCCGAACATGACCAGGGTGTACATATTGAAGAATATGTGCATGAAGCCGTCGTGCATGAACATGTGGGTGAGGGGCTGCCACCAGCGGAACTCCGTGCTTAGCGGGAATGCCATGGCGAAGGTGTCTTTCATGAAAGACGGGTTGATGAGCGTCGCCACGAACATTATAAGGTTCACGTACAGCAGGTTCCGGGTTACTACCGGGATATTTTGCAAGGGATTGTTTGTCATTTAGAATCGTTTTTCCAGTTCTTCAGCGGGGACGATGGAGATGATCCGGCGTCCGGAGGCTGTAAATTCGGGGTTTTCGCTTTGTAGCAGGGCGTCTATCATGCGCTGAGCTTCCAGCGGAGAACGCAGCTGGGCACCGCCTGAAGCGCCTAGGACGGCGAATTTCTGCGCGATGGCCTGCTCCATCACTCCCGGGAGGGAGGTGCTTTCGTCGGAGAGAATCAGAAGCAGATTGCCGACCATGGTTTCCACCGCGCCCTGGGTGGCGTCGAAGCCTTCCGGAACGCCGCCGACTACCACTGTGTCGTTGCCGAAGGGGGTTATGTCAAAGCCCAGGGAGCGGAGCATATCGGCCTGGGAATCAAGTGTTAAGCGGCCGTTTACGCCTACGTTTACCTGCACCGGGAAAAGGGCTTGCTGGCTGACGTGCGCGCTGTCTGTGAGCGCTTTTAGGAAGCGGTCGTAGAACAGCCTTTCGCGGGCGCGCCTAACATGCACTATCATAAGGCCGGAAGCGCTTTGGGTAAGTATGAATCGGCCTTGGATAATCAGGACTTGGGAGGTGGGGAGGGTGCGGTCTTCGAACAGAGCGCCGTAATTGTCGCTGGGGTCAATATAGCGCCGCGTGCCAAGACCCCCGATCAGGTCGGGGGTGACGTGAGCGTCATGCCCGGCTCCGTCATGCCCGGCTTGACCGGGCATCTCTTCGCTCATATTCTCGAAGGGATTGTAATTCCAGTCCACGCCCACCGAAGGCGTGCTGGCGGGTATGTATTCCCTGAACTGCGTTCCCATTACTGGGATGTCGCGTTCTTCCGGATTGTCGAAATCTATCGACCCTGCTATGCTGGAGCGCCCCATGGCTTCCTTCACAGCCGCCATTACTGTCTGGAAGAGCATCTGCTCTTCTTCGAACTTGATTTCGGCCTTTGTGGGGTGGATGTTAACATCGACGCTGGCGGGGTCCACTTCCAGATAGATGAAGTAGGAAGGAGCTGAGCCTTCGGGGATTAGGTTCTCGTAGGCCTTCATCACCGCTTTGTGCAGGTAGGGGCTGCGGAAGTATCGGCCGTTCACGAAGAAAAACTGGTTGCCGAGCGTCTTGCGCGCACTTTCGGGCTTGCCGACGTAACCGTTGAGCCTTGCGATGCTTGTGTTTGCCGATATGTCCACGATATCGCCGACTACCGCTGTGCCCAGAAGATTCTGGATGCGGAATTTGAAGCTGGGCGCGGGTTTGACGACATGGATGTCTTTGCCGTTGTGGGTGAGTGAGAAGGCGATTTCGGGGCGGGTGAGGGCTACCCGCTGGAACTCCTCGACAATGTGACGGAGTTCTACGGTGTCGGATTTAAGGAACTTGCGGCGTGCCGGAATATTGTAAAACAGGTTGCGCACGGATATATTTGTGCCTACGGGGCAGGATACCTCGCGGGTGCCTTTGTTCTCTGATGCGGCCATAGAAACTTCCACTCCGGCTTCTTCGCTGGCGGTCCTGGTGCGAAGGGTCACTTCCGCCACTGCCGCAATGGAAGCCAGGGCTTCCCCTCTGAAGCCAAAACTAAGTATGTTATGCAGGTCTTCGGCCGATGCGAGCTTGCTGGTGGCATGGCGCTCAAAGCACAGCACGGCATCGTCCGGGGACATGCCGCTGCCATTGTCGATAACCTGGATTAAGGTGCGTCCCGCGTCGGTTACCACTACTTTTATGTCGTTCGCCCCTGCGTCAACGGCGTTCTCCATGAGTTCCTTCACTACGGAAGCCGGTCTCTGGACCACTTCTCCCGCAGCGATCATGTCTGCAATATTCTTAGGTAATATCCTTAATTCCATATAAACTCGTTTCAGATATTCTACTTCCCTCTTGTGCGGCCGAGGGTGGCCACAGGTTTTACAAACAGAATATCTTTCACTATATTTCTTTCAATTGATATCTCACAATTGATATCTCACAATTATAACAGTTCAAAGAATTTTGAAATGTAAATGAGCACCAGCACTATGAGCACTAAAGTTACAATAGTGATTATTGTATGTGCCTTACCCATTGACGAACGGGTTTTCTGATAATTGCCGCCGCGGAAGGCGCCCCTCAGGCTGCTGCCGGGCACATATTCTCCGTTTTCCCGTGCTTTCTGATTGGTGCCGTCCACATCGCCGAACATTTGGCGGCGTTTTTCTTCTTCGGGGTCGTAATATCTGGGTTTGTAGTTGAATACCCGATGCTCCTGATTGCCGAAGAATCCGAAGTTGAACAGATTGGCCATATTGCTTTCCTTTATCCTACAAAGATATCAAAAATTCCGTATATTTGCTTTTGTATTATGGCAACGAGTGTAAAAAAGACCAAGTCCGTGTGGTTCTGTTCCAACTGCGGCAACGAATACTCCAAATGGCTGGGCCGATGCCCCGCCTGCGGTGAGTGGAACACAATGGTAGAAAAGGAAGTAGTCACAGGGCCAGCGAAGGCGGCTCCCATGACATCTTCCGGCGGCTCCCGTAAGCCCTTGCCTCTGAAGGATGTATCTACAGCACAGGAAGACCGTGTCTCCCTTGGCAGCGCAGAGGTTGACCGTCTGCTAGGTGGCGGCATAGTGCGCGGCTCGCTGGTGCTGATGGGCGGGGAGCCAGGTATCGGCAAAAGTACACTGTCGCTGCAGATTCCTTTGCGGAATCCGTTGTTGAAAACGCTCTATGTAACGGGCGAAGAAAGCGTCAAACAAGTGAAAATGAGGGCCGACAGGCTAGGCGGCGACGCCTCGAACTGCCTTATCTTCAGCGAAACCGACATGGCCGAAATCCTCCGGGAAGCGGAGGCTGTAGCTCCGGACCTGGTGATTGTGGACTCCGTGCAAACCATGTACTGCCAGCACATCGATTCTACGGCCGGCAGCGTTAGTCAGATCAAAGAGGTTGCCGCTCAATTACTTCGCTTTGCCAAATCTACCGGGATTCCGGTCATTCTCATCGGCCATATTACTAAGGAAGGCACTATTGCCGGGCCTAAGATTCTGGAGCATATCGTGGATGTCGTGCTTCAGTTTGAAGGCGAAAACCGCGGGGCCTACAGGGTGCTGCGCTCAATAAAAAACCGCTTCGGCTCCACTGCAGAGCTGGCAGTATTCGAGATGACGGGCACCGGGCTCAGAGAGGTTGCCAATCCTTCCGAAATGCTTATCCCTATGCACGAAGAAGGCCTCAGCGGCACCGCGATAAGCGCAATGCTGGACGGCAACAGGTCGTTCCTCTTCGAAGTGCAGGCGCTGGTGTCATCGGCCGTGTACGGAACTGCGCAGAGAAGTGCTACCGGCTTCGATGTCAGGCGTTTGAATATGCTTCTGGCAGTGCTGGAGCGCCGCGCCGGTTTCAAGCTGGGACAGAAGGACGTCTTCCTTAACATGGCCGGCGGCCTAAGAATCACCGACCCGGCCTGCGACCTTGCCGTCATAGTCGCCGTCCTTTCCTCCAACTTCGACTATCCCATCCCCTCGT
Source organism: Bacteroidales bacterium (assembly GCA_017477465.1). GTDB lineage: Bacteria > Bacteroidota > Bacteroidia > Bacteroidales > UBA932 > Cryptobacteroides. The sequence continues at coordinate 10,894 of JAFUVU010000028.1, read as the reverse complement.
CCTACTGTTTCGCCGGCGAGGTTGGCCTAAGCGGTGAAATCCGCCCTGTCTCCCAGGCCGGCCGCCGTGCCGTAGAAGCCGCCCGGGTGGGCTTCAAAAGAATCTTCGTAAGCTCCTACACTCATTTCGACACTAAGCCCCAAGGAATAGAAATAGTCAAAGTGGCCGATATCCCGGCTCTTGTGAAAGCGTTGTTCAAATAATGAGTACCGTGCTGGTGGATTTACTGGTTCGTCCCCAGCGGAAACGGCATCTATTTCTGGTAAACGCTCCTACTGCCGCTCTTACCCTGTTGCCACTCTCGACGGCCTTAAAAATGGCCTCTTTTTCAGTGCCCTCATTCGAGTGGACCGGTAGCGTCACAAGTGCCGGAGGAAGGGATACCCTCCAGGGGGACTCCACTTCGCTTCGCTCCGTTCCGGCCCCTCCCATTGTCTCCTGCGTCCCCGCTAGCAGCGGGAACTTGTATCCAACGGGCCCCTCCCCCTACCCTTGTGCGGGGGTGCACAAGCCCCCTGGAGGGTATCCCTTCCTCCGACCAAAAACACGCATAAAAATATAGCTATTCTTTTGATAATCAAAGGAATAGCTATTGCTTTTATCAAATATTATGATTATATTTGTATTGCGTTAAAACAATATCAAATATTGACATCAGGCATGGCAAAGGTAGTCTATAAATCTTAAACCGCACCTCCACTGCCGTCCCCGCTCACATCACCATCCATCTCGCCCCCCGGCGGGGGCTGGGTGATCGAGACGCTATTTTGACCTGGTCCAGTGCCCGGTTTTTGAAGGACCGTCGAAAACGAATCCTAGTTTCTTAAGGTGTCGTTCAAAATTTTGAGCGACATTTGCGGGTTTTATACTATCCCCAGCTCTGAGACCGTCCTGAGCATCTCGTTGAGATTCTTCACTTTCATTTTGGAGTAGATGTGCTGCCGGTGCGTATTCACCGTGTGCATGCTTATATGGAGATGTTCCGCTATCTGAGAGGCCGTCATGCCATCTGCCGTCAGCCGGATAATCTCTATCTCCCGCTTCGAAAGGCCGATATCGGCAATGCGCTTGCTGCGCTCGATGAGGATGTCTCCCACGTAATTGGCGACATTCTGGTTGATGGTGCGGGCGTCCTTGGCCACATCCTGGCATCGCTGGCGGATTTCCTGGGGCGTAAGCTGGAGGGCATCGGCCGACAACTGGTCCAGGGCCGACGCATACGCCCAGGCAGGGCTCTTGAGGTCACGGGAAAGGACGTCGATGATTTGCTCCTTGGTCTCGTTGATCTTCTGAAGCTCCGCATTGCGCCTCCGCACACGGAGCAGATAGCTGGTCAGGATAAATATAATGGCCACGGAAAGCAGGATTACCAGGATGAGGATGGAATTCTTGTAGCCGCGGCGCTCAATCTCCTGTTCTTTCTCCTGTAGCTTGAAGCGGGTTTCCATCTCCGAGATGGTTTCGTCGGACTTTTGCGTCATGTACCGAATAATCTCGCGGACATAGTCGTCATGAGCCCCAAGGGCCGATTGGGAATCCCCTACGCGCACGTACAGCCGTACCAGGCGGTCGGCCAGGGCGCTGGCCATATAGTGGTCTTCCGGGGAAACCTCCTCGCGGGCCTTGGCAAAGTACGCCAGCGCCTCTTCGTTCCGGCCTCCCTGCTGGAACCAGCGGTACCGGACCAGAAGGGCGTTCCGGCGCAGGCGCTCTATGCCCACGGAGTCTGCAATGTCCTGACCACGGTCCAGCCATTCCCCTGCCGTGCGGTAAAGGTTCTTGTCAATGGGATCCGACCAGCGGTTGAAACTCACATAGAAGGTGCCGGTGATGATGCTGGCTTCGGCCTCCAGTTCCGCGTCCTTCAGCTCCTGCGCGATAGCGAGTGCCTCCTGAATATACCCAAGACCTTCTTCGTTCCGGCCGGTTTCCGGGGAGATTTCCGCATAGGAGCAAAGCTTTGCCTTGGCAATGAGAGCAACGCAAAGGTCTCTCTTGAGGCCATGTTCACGAGCTATCTCCTCTGCCGCCAGGGCCTTTTCCCAGGCATCCTCGTCGCGGCTGGTCATAATGTCGATGTTCACAATGGAGGACAGTGCCTTCACCTTGAGAGAGGGGTCATCGGCCGACAATTCCAGCGCTTTCAGCGCCTTTTCCATGGCCAGGTCGTATTCCTGCCGGGACAAAGACACCGACGCCTGCTCCAAAAGTTCTATACAGTGGGAGGGATAAGTGTTTTTTTCTGTCCGGTAAGACCTGCAGGAAGGGAGCAGCAGCAAAAGGGCCAGCGGTATGGAAAGAAGGCTCGGGTGTTTCATAGTTGAGGAATCACAGTAAGACAAATATAATGATTTTTGATTCCAAATTCTTTCAAAAAAGCCTTTTCAACGGCTTCCTGCCCCAAAAATACTGAAATCTCATTATTGTTTTTCTTGTGTTTTCCTCGGATATTTGCCATTCGAGATGACGACTTTAAAAAATCTCTCTATGAAAAAAACTTACTTGACTCCGCAGTGTGCGATGATAGACATCCGCCAGGAGGGCGTAATCTGCCTTTCATTTGAGTCCGACGAACTTCCCGGATTTGAATTCTCCACAATGTCCGCTACTCCTCTCTCTGAGGACTTCTGGATTTAGAAGTGATCTATTAAATTAAGCAGAAGATGAAAGCCTATAAATTTTTGACGCTAGTGGCCGTAGCGGCCGCAGCGATGCTTCTGGCTTCCTGTCAGCGCATGGAACAGAATATCGAAACATCTGAGGATACCACGGTCGCACGCGATGCCGACGGACACGTCCTCATTCCTTTTTCGGCCGAGACTGACTCCCACGAGACCAAGGCCGAAATGGTGGGCGGCAACACAACCAAAATCGTCTATTCAGAAGGAGACAAACTGCTGGTCTACAGCTCCAGTATGAACTGCCCGGTCCTTCCTTCAATGATGGACCTTGTGGGCGGCGTTGGAACTAAAAAAGGGACCTTCAAGGGAGATATCGTCCTACGCGAAGGTAAAACAGAGCCGGATTTCAACACCTGGATCACTAAGTATCCGGAAACCCTCAAGGCAATTATCATCCCGGCGGCAGGCCTTGAGGAGGGACTTTTCACCTGGGATGCTACGAAACATGACCTCAGCATCGACTTCACGTCCGGCGCTATAAGCTGCTACTTAACGGAGCTCGTGAGACACACTGTCTTCTTCTTCGGACAGGTCTCCTATTCAGAGAAGAAGATTACGGATATCGAGATGGCCACCAGTTATGTCAAGATGGACATCACCGTCCCTATCGACAGGGACTGGAACACTACCAGCGGAGAGTATGCCGTCACGCTTACCTACGGCGGCGATTACCATGGAATTCCTTTCCTGACACCGACTGCGAAACTGGAAGGCACCCGCGGCTCAAAAGACCAAATATGGAGCGGCTGGTCAAACAAGGCGACATACGAGGCAACCGGGACATTCCCAGTGACCAGCAGCACTAATGGCCTGCTCTACATGGCGCTTCTTTCAGAGGACAACCTGCGCCACTATACGGATGAATATGAGGCAAAAGACGCGCAGAGTTTCCAGCTGGAACTGGAGAACGTTCACAAGGGCTATAGCCTGTATGGGAAAATCGCTGCCTTCACCATACCGCACGGGAAGGGTTTCAAAAAGTCTGTCACGTTCTCCGAACCGTCCGGCGAGGACGTCCTTACCACTCAGCCAGAATCGGTGCGGACAGCCATTATGCAAAGTGGAGACCAGAACGGCGACGGGCGTCTCACCAGATACGAAGCGGCAAACTATTTCATTTCTGATGATTATGACGCCCTTAAACTCCAAGGGAACACTGATTTGACCAATGCGAATTTTTTACAGTTTTTCACTGGGTTAACCTCTATTCCCCAACAAGTATTCTTAGGCTGTACCAATCTAACAACCGTCTGTCTTCCCAAAAACGTAGAATTAATTGAAGCACGTGCTTTTAGTAATTGCACAAATCTGACTACAATCCTATGGGGTGAGAGTAAACTGAAAGGAATTGAAATAGAAGCTTTCAAAAATTGTACTTCGCTTGTAAGCGTGACGCTACCTTCTACGGTGACTGGTATGAACCAGCCATTTAACGGCTGCACATCCCTGGAATTCGTTGATCTGAACGCTACTGAAATAAAATATCTCCTTGCTAATTGTTTCCAAGACTGTAGCGGTCTTAAAACCATTAATTTACCGATTACGCTAATTTCTATCGGCGATTCTTGCTTTAGTGGTTGTTCCAGCCTTGCAAGCATTAATTTACCGAATACGCTAATTTCTATCGGTGATTCTTGCTTTGGTGATTGTTCCAGCCTTGCAAGCATTAATTTACAAAATACAGCCATAACCGAGATTCCATCATCCGCATTCTTTAATTGTTCTGCGCTTACGACCGTAAAACTGCCGTCTACGCTGACCTCTATTGGGAGAAGTGCTTTTAGGTTCTGTGATAAACTAACATCAATCAATCTGGAAGCCACGTCTTTGAGCACCATTGAGCGTTTAACCTTTGAAAAATGCAAGGTGCTGGCGAGCCTTACTTTCCCGGCAACGCTGACCTCTTTCGTCTTTACTACTAGTGATAATTATCCTTTCCAAGAATGTACCGGCTTGCAAACGGTGCGTTTCTTGGGGACGACTCCTCCGGTTAACTTCGCAGCGGTTATGCTGAAGACACCTTCAATAAAAAAGATTTACGTCCCCTCCTCCGCCGTTGAAGCTTACAAGGCAGAAGCAACGTCGTCCTTTATCGATAGAATCATCGGAGAATAGAGTTTCCTCATCAAAAGAAGGAGGATAACTGCCTCCGCTTTCAATCCGGACAGAAAGAAAGAAGCCGGCTAAAAATCGCTTTTTAGTCGGCCTGTTTGTTATTGTTCTTCCGGTTTCTGGAAGGGTAATTCTTCGGGAGACTTGATATAATCTATTGCCTTTTCTGGTGAGACAACACTGCGTCCAAGTCGCTTCTCGACCTCTTTGCGAGCCGTTTTGGCGACTTCGGCGCCTTCTTTTGCAACTCCTGCATTTTCTGACAGGCCTTCAGGTTTTCGCTGTTTGCTGATTTCTGTTGCGGTTTCTTCTGCCAAGGCATTGAGCAGGAGTTCCATATTGGTCATGTTGTCCCGCAGGTTCTCTTTGGTGAGGCCCTTGTATTTCTTGTACTCCTTTGTGGTGAGACCACTCCATGTCTTGGACATAAGGTCTGTAAGGAAGGCAAAGTCCATCTCTTTGGTTACACCGCCACGCTTCCATTCGTCCGTGAGTCCTTTACGGATTTCAATAGTTTTGATGCGTTGATTAATCCATGCTTCCGAATACCCGAGGCGACGATAATCCGCCACCGCCTGGTCGATGCTGCGCTCCGGGTCAATGGCCTGGTTGATGCGTTCTGCCGCCACTTCTGCAATCCAAACCTTAATAGGTTCGGCCTTTTTAGAAGGGATAGACTCAATGACACGGAACATTGCCGCCATATCGGCCACATCCGTTTCTCTAGATTTCCCATCTTCGGCAATTAGTTTCAACCGGTTACAATTTGTAACCACTTCACTTCCTTCTTTTTTGAGCCTGTTTTTCAGTACTTTCCAGTAGTTTCTTGCTCTTTCATGTGTGGGTTGATCAGTCAATATCCCGCAAACATCCACTATAGAGAAGAACCATTCTTGTTTCTCCTCATCCCATACTGTCCGGACTTTCTTGTTTTCGAACAGTTGTATTTTCTCCATATCTGGCATAACCTCGTCGTTTTCAGCAAAGATAGTCCAAAAGCCTTGCGAAAGCAAATTTTGGCAAGGCTTGCCAAGATTTGGTCAATTGGCGGAAAAATGCTATGCGCTCGCGCGCCAGTCAGTCCGCTGAACTGATGCCCGCGTGACTTCACCCTGCTGCCGGCGTGGACCGGTATCGGCACCTTCGGCTGAGCAAAAGCCTATGCGGTAGTCTGCCTTTTCCAGTCGGCCGGATTAAGGCCGGTGACATTCTTGAAGTTGCGGTAGAAGGCGCTGCGGGAGGAGAATCCGCTTTCCGTAGCGATTTGGGTGACGCTCATCTCCGGGTGTTCCTTCATGAGTTTTTGCGCATAGCGGACGCGGTAGCCGTTGATCAGGTTGGAGAAACTCTCCCCGGAAAGGCTCTTGATGATGGCGCTTATGTAGGTGCGGTTGGTGGCCAGCCGGGCGGCTATGTCGGTGACTCGAAGGTCCGGCTGCTTGAAAAGCTCCTCTTCCTCAATGATTTTCTCGAGTTGTTCTGTCAGTTGCAGCGAGGCGGGGATGTCTTCTGCATTTGCCGTCGGGGCGGAGCCGGTGCCTTTCCGGAGGAAGAAGGCGCCGGGGGCCAGCAGCATTAGGCCGATGACAAGTACCCAGGGCCAGGGAAAATCGGCCTTCAGTGGCGCTCCGGAGGGGAAAGCCCAGACTTCCCGTCTGGTCTTGAAGTTGTTTCCCGTAAGGATGCCGTCCACGGGGGAGAAGTCGCAACCGCCCGGGAGGACGAGCGTTCCGTCCGGCAACATGGCGAAGGTGTCGGCCATCGGGAAGTGGCCGGGAAACTCGGTCAGGGCAACTTCGGCTTTGCCGCCGTCGAAGACGGGGTCGTAGCAGATGCGGGCCAGGCAGACGTTCCCGGCGGGGTCGTAGCCCAATGTATAGGCGCTCCGCCGGCTGCGGTCCACGGCTAAATGGCCCCAGATGTAGTTCCCGGCGTCGGACCGCGCGGGAAGGGCGATGTCCGTTTCCAAGAGGGAAAATTGCTCGCCTGTGATGCGCAGTATGCCCCATTCCCCGCTTTCCCGGTGCCGGGCCAGCACCAGATATGCGTATTCGCCGATGTTAAGATCGGCCCGAGGAGTACTCCACGCCTCCCATTCATCCAGCAGGGGCTCGTGGAAAGGGTCTCCTTTCAGCCGGTCCACCGTGCCGTCGGAAGGCCCGCCGTAGTTGTCCAGGCCGGAAAAGACGATGGCGTTGTCCGGGGCCGATGCCAGGATGTAAGGTATGTTGCGCTGCACGGTGACGTCTTTCAGGAAGGAGAACCCTTTCCCGGGCTCGTAGATTTCCATGGCGTCAGGCGCGTACCAGTTGCCGCTCACCAGCACCCGCCCGTCCGGCAGGGCAAGTGCCGATGCACCCGCGCGTTTGCGGTCCATGATGCCCTCGGCCGTGAAAGTGTGCGTTGCCGGGTCGTAGATTTCCACGCCCCAGCTTTGGCCGATGCCGAACGCTTCGGCGCTGCCTCCGCCCAGCATCACCCGCCCGTCCGGCAAGAGGGTGCAGAAGCCATGGTCGTGCGGGTATTTCATGGGCACTTTATGCCATGACCCGCCCTTGAGATACCAGGCCGACTGTGACAGCACAAATCCGTCCGTATGCCCGCCGAAAAGTGTCAGTTCTCCATTGATGACCATGGCATACGGGGTTGAGAGCGGCTCCGGGAGGTCCGGCAGCCGCTCCGCCCCGCTCCTGCTGCACGCGACAGAGAAAACGGTCAGCAGTATAAGAGTTAAATGCCTCACTACTGCAAAGATAGTGAAATATTATGATGCAGGCTTATCCATGACGGGACGGATGGTCCAGCCGCGGGCACGGGTATCACCATAAATGATGCAGCCACCGCTGTCGAAGTACAGATACCAGCAGTAATCGTCCTTATATCCGTAACCGTTGCTGCCTGCACATATATCCGAAGAGACGATGCATCCGTGCTTGCCGGCCGATTGAACCTCCGATTTGATGAATGCTCCGCCGGCGGGGATGAAGATGAAGGCATCGCTGACCAAGCTTTTGAACATCTGGCCGTTGACTTCATCGAATTCCTTCCATGTCTGCACGGTGCCATTCAGCAGTTCCTGGAATTCCGCCTTGGTGGGAATCCGCCACTTGCCCCCTGTTGCGACGTAGGCGGCGTCATCGGCGAAATCCAGCCGAGTGAGGTTATCAACCGCGCCATATTCGCTCCGCGTATTGTATTTCGTCAGTGTCTTGCGAGAGCCCGAAGACCATTTATACTGGTCCCAGTCGTAATAACTGCGGGTTTGGGTTTCGCCCCATGCATAATAATCCCCATATTCTTCCGGCGAATCGGCCCCGAGGTTGCGGTCGGCCCAGAGTACGCTCAGGCCCAGGTCCACGGCGTTCAGCACGATGAGCTTGCTAACTGTGACTTTGCAGGTGGCGGACTTCGTTCCGGCTTTAGCAGTGACAGTGGCCGTTCCGGCCGTTAGAGCGCGCACAACGCCGTCCTCTACCGCAGCCACTTCTTCGTCGGAACTGCTCCAGACCACAACGTCGGTGGCATCGGCCGGTTCCACGGTGGCGGTAAGGGTTTCCGTTTCACCCGTTTTGAGTGACAAGTTCTCTTTGTCCAGCGTAACGGAGACGGCCGGCTTGGGCTGCGGCTCATCCGGTTTTTCCGCGTGTTCCACCGGTGTTGGTTTACATGAAAGAATCAGGCACGATGCTGCTGCAAGAATAAAAAACTGTTTCATGGCATATTTGTTATATGCCAAGATAGCAACTCTCCATTGCATCCCTGTCCATCCATCACAAAACCGGTGTCCCGAATTGTTAAATCATTCAGGAGTCACTACCTGAGCGTATTATAGCCCTGAAACAGAGTTCGCATATTCCACCCGTTATCGGCCCCCTCAGCTTGCCAAACTGCCGCCCGTGTCGATATTTCCGGAAAAATGCTTATCTTTGCACCGAATTAATTCGCTTTAGATATGAATCTTAGAGACATCAAGAAAGACATTAAAGAATTGTAATCTTTCGAGTCTCTCAAGCATATGAAAAGGGCGCCGTACGCGCCCTTTTCTGTGCTTTACTGATTTTGTAAAATCTGTAGTTGTCGGCGCTTCAAGGCCGTCAGAATGCTACGCTCTGTCATTGGTGTAAGGCCTGTAAATGTGGTTTTTGCCTTTAATTCATCCAGCGACATTTCAAGCAGAAGTTTTGCGATGCATTCATCTGCGAACGAATTGGTAACGGTGTCAATACCGGAAAAGTCAAGCACAACTTTCTCTTTCCCGTCCAGAAGTGGGCGGAGATCGGCCCTGATCTGGGCTCCAAGGAGACGTGTCCCCATACTGTCTCCGTATTTGGAAAACTTAAATACTACCATAGTTTGTCTAATCCGAGATCATCTTCCAAAAACAATTCGTTGAATTCTTCAGCAGAGATGTTTCCACTTCCGGCTGATGAATGAGCACTTCAACCAGTCTACGATACACCTGCTGGATGTTCTTTTCATCGAACAGCTCTATGCAGACGTTGGCCGCTACAGGAAAGTACTGATGTAATAATGTATCTACGTTCATAACAATTCACCCGAACACACTCCCGCAAAGATAGCAACACGTCGTGAGAAATCAAAACTTGACTATAACACCCGGTCTCACCGCTTCTACCCTGCCACCGGCCTGGGCCGGCATGGCGGGGGAATCGTCTTTCAGGGTGTATATCCCTTCCTTCCAAATGCAGTCTCGCCGCGCTACAGTAACTCCAAATAACGTGACAGAAACACGTTGTAGATACTATAGGACACGCCCTCCTCGCTGGCATCGGTCAGGACCAGTTCTTTGTCTACCAGAGTCCTCAGGTTTTTCAGGACTGCCGGTCCGGAACTCAGGCGATGCCGCCGAATGAAGTCCGACGATGTCGGATGCCGTACCACCTCATCTTTTGCAATGGCTTTCATAAGTTTCCACTGTGCTGGAGTGATCAGCCGCTGAATCTCCAGAAAGCGGTCCCGGTTGGCTGCCAGAATGATGCCCTTGGCCCTCAGCACATCTTCATCAGTAACAAGGGTGCCCGACAAATGAAAAACCTCGTTGCATAGCGTCTGTGTATAGAAGGTGTGGTCACGCGTCCACGAAATGATTTCGTCGAGACAATCCTTCGGGATTGTTTTCCCGGCTTCGCGGAAGTGTTTTTCTATAAATGCGGCATAGACGACGGGATTCAGTTTTGAGACGGGGATGTTCGTCGTACTCTCATAGAAAGGCCTCAGGGCGTTTGTGAACATGTCCGTCATGATGTGTTTCTTGCTGCCGCAAAAAATGAAGCGCACATTGTGCAGCGGCTGGATGTATGTCCTCAGAAGGGCTTCCATATAGACGTCGGGGTATTCGCGCACTTGCTGGAATTCGTCTATGGCAAGCACGACTGGCCGCCTGCGGCTGTCCAGAAACGAGAAAATGGACTTGACGGTCTGCTCCTTCTGGGCCATGGTCTGAAAAGTGAAGCTAAGCGTCGGAGAGTCATTGACAGGGTCGTAGCCAAGCAGAGGACGGAGGCCTTTCAATGCCCTGAAGAAGTCTTTTATCCGGTTTTGCCGATTCAGGACCCCGGCAACGGCTTCCGCCAACAATTTCACGAAATCATCGATGCTCTGGCTGGAACTGACGTCCATGTAAAAAGTCTCATAAGGCAGGTTTCTGTCCCTGATTTCTTCGAAGGTGCGATATATCAGCCCGGTTTTTCCCAGACGACGAGGCGAAATCAGTGTGGCATTCCTCCCGTTGGTTATACAATCCAGCAGTCGGGCTGTCTCTTCTTCCCGGTCGCAAAACAGTTCCTTGCTTTTATAAGGTTCCAGAATGAAAGGGTTGTCCATATTCACAATTTTTGCAAAAATACATCGTTTTCTCTAATTAACCAAGAGTTATTAACTAAAAGTTAATTCGAGAGCCGGGCCGATGCAAATTTGCCGCCTCTACCCTGCCCTCAGTTTGAGGGCACTGAAAAAGGGGCCAGTTTTTAAGGCCGTCGAGAGTGGCATATTCAAGCAACCTCGTGAAGAAGTTCGATTTTCCTTCAGATTTTCGATTCTCACGGGGTAGTTTTGCAAGAATAAGCGGTTTCCCCCTCTAT
>JAFUVU010000060.1 GCA_017477465.1 Bacteroidales bacterium | reverse complement strand
GAAAGCCTCCTAACCAACTGATGTTCAATAGACAAGTTAGGGCTGCTTTTGATAATCTTCCGCTTGTGATAACAGTCCATGAATCCTGATTCCGTCAGGCAAGCGCTGCAGGCGGTATGTGACAGGATGTAGAAGTTGCTTTCCTGGTCCGGGTCTCCGTCGCTGTAGTCAAAGCGCATCTTGTGACCGTGGAGGATTCTCGCTGCAGCCTGGCAGAGACAATCGGCCAGCTTGTCTCCCTCCGTCTGGCCCTTGCTCGTGTAGCAGCACCAGCCCGTGGCATTGTACCATTTGTCGCCCCGGCCTGCGGCATTCACGTGGATGGAAACCAGGCAGACGTTCCGGCGGCCCAGTTCGGAGCAAACGCGGTTGGCTCTCCGGCAGCGCTCGGCGAGGGGGATGTCTTCATCTTCAGGAACCAGGAGGGAAGAGTAGTAGCCGCGCTGTTGAAGTTCTGCGTTCACACGGCGGGCAATCTCGCGGGTGTAGGCCCATTCAAGGAGACGGCCGTCAGGACTTCGCTTTCCTGCAGTTTCCCGGCCGTGTCCGTTGTCGATTAAGATTTTCATAGGACAAGGTTTTAGGGTTGCAGGTCGGCAAGTGCAAAATTACGGACAAAATGTCGGAATAGGGAGTTCGGAAAAAAGTTTCTATCTTTGCCGTAACCAAAGTTCACCGTAAGGGAATTTTGAAACGTCAGGGGCTGAGACAGCGCGTGAGCGTCACCTTAGCCCCATTTTTTGGAGCCACAAAAAAGTAGCCCCAATATAGCCCCATTTTTAACGACTAACCCCCGCAGAGTGGCCTCTGTGGGGGTTTTCCGTGGTGCTGGGAAAGAATGAACCCTATTCCAACTGGGTATTTCCAGGTCACCAAAAACGGCCCTAACTGATTTATTTTCAATTATATTTGTTTCTTTACATTTCTTTGCGTATCTTTGTGGTAAGTAAAAACCGTGTCGGAAACCGTGTCGGCCAAACTTGCACAAAATACGCTCTACACGTGCTTGAAACAAACATTTTCGGCTGGCGTTGCTGTCAAAGAACACGCAAATATAAGAATATTGAAGGAAAAATCAAATAGTTAGACCGTGTCGGTAAGCCCAAACGACCGTGTCGGTAAGAAATATAAACCCTGCTTGAGTAACACAACCCCAGTATGAAAGCAAGATTCAATGTAAAGCCAGAGCCCAACAAAGACGGCGAATGCCCCATGCGCGTTTCACTCTTCATCCGCGGCACCCGCATCCAGCAAAGCATCGGCATCAACATCGACAAAACCAAGTTCGATGTCCATGCCCAGACCCTCCCGAAAGGCTACAAGAACAAAGCCGGCCTCACCGGAGCCGAGATCATGAACCGGATGGGCAAGATTGCCGACCACTTCTCCGACTACGAACTCACCCTGTCGGAGGCCCCCACCACACCCATGCTGGCCGCCGAACTCAAGAAGATCCTCTACGCCAGCGACGTCCACCTGGCCACCATCCACAAAGGAAAGGCGGACATGGAGACCCTGAAGAAAGAAACGGAGGAAGCCAAGGAAAAAGCCGTGGAGAAAACCGCCCCATCCGCCTACAGCTATCTGGATCAATATAGGAGGGAACGCGCCCGCGAAGTCAGCTGGACCCTCGAGACCGCCAAGATGAACAAATCCTTCCAGAAGCACATGGAGAAGTTCAACAAGCAGTGCCCCCTCAGCTACTTCGACAAAGAGGGCCTTGCAGCCTTCGTGGATTACCTTCGCTTCAAATGCGGAATGGAAGACAGCTCCGTCAAAAAGCAGTACAAGAACCTGGTGGCCTTCCTCAACTGGTGCCAGGCCCACGGCTACGCCCATTTGCCCGACGTGGCCACCTACCATCCCGTCTTCAAGACTCCCGGCAAGCCCGTCATCTTCCTCACCCACGAAGAGCTGATGCGCCTGTACAACTTCGAGCTGCCGAAGTCCGGCGAGAAAGTCAAGATCCACGACATGTCCGGCCGGGAAATCGAAGAAACCGTCCTGGAGCCCGGCGCCCTGGCTAAGACCCGCGACCTCTTCTGCTTCTGCGCCTTCACCAGCCTCCGCTACTCCGACATGGCCAACGTCCACCGCTACGACATCAAGGACGGCGTCCTCTCCGTCACCACCCAGAAGACCAATGTCGCCCTCAACATCAAGCTCAACTCCTACGCCCAGGCCATCCTGGACAAGTACAAGGACCAATATTTCCCCGGAGACCTCGCGCTGCCCGTCATCACCAACCAGCGCATGAACACCTACCTGAAGGAGGTCTGCAAGCTCTGCGACATCAACGAACCCATCCGCATCACCGGCTTCAAGAACGGCCGCCGATACGACATCGTCCGCCCCAAATACTCCGAGATGTCCACCCACGCCGGCCGAAAGACCTTCATCTGCTTCATGCTCTCCATCGGCGTCGCGCCCCAGGTAGTGATGAAATTCACAGGCCATGCCGACTACAAATCCATGAAGCCCTACATCGACATTGCCGAAAAGGCCAAGACCGACGCCATGGACGCCATGGAGAAGGCGCTTGGCGGAAAAAAGTAAAAAATTTGTAAATCACAAATCCATTGAGTAAATTTGCGCAGTGCATTGAGTAAAATTAGAACAAACGATATAACACATTATGTATCAGAGGAAACAATACCACACTTTATTTTCCAGAATGCAGGAAAAACGCCGTTTCATCCAGGTGATTATGGGCCCCCGCCAGGTTGGTAAGTCTACCTTGATGAAGCAGGTCGTGAATGCCTTGGACATCCCGTTTGTCTTTTATCCGGCCGATGCCGTTCCCGCTACTCAGCTTAGCTGGATCAGCGACTGTTGGAACGCCGCCCGCGCCAAGATGCGCGTGGAAGGCCTGAAAGAACTCATTCTGGTTATCGACGAGATACAGAAGATTACCGGGTGGAGTGAGTTCGTCAAGAAAGAGTGGGACTCCGATACTTTCTACGACGTCAACCTAAAAGTCATTCTTCTGGGCTCATCCCGCGTCATGCTGGATAAAGGCCTTTCAGACAGTTTGGAAGGGCGTTTCGAACGCATCATCCTCTCTCACTGGTCTTTCGCCGAAATGCGCGATGCTTTCGGTTTCACGTTGGATCAATTCGTCTACTACGGTGCCTATCCCGGAGCCGCTGAACTTATTGGTGACGAAGATCGTTGGCGCGATTACATCACCGGCTCCATTGTCGATGCCACCATCAACAAAGACATTCTGGTCAACGAGAAGATAGCCAAACCTGCGCTGCTCCGGCAGACTTTCGAACTTTCTGCCGCCTATTCCGGTAAAGAGTTATCCCTTACCAAGATGATTGGTCAACTGCAGGATGCAGGTAATACAACTACCGTTGCCGGCTATTTGAACCTGCTCTCACAGGCCGGTCTGGTATGTGCGCTAAATAAGTATGCCGTAGATTTGGCGCGGAAGAAAAACAGCGTTCCCAAGCACCAGGTGTATAACAATGCCCTGAAGAACATTTACTGCGAGAAGTCATTTGCCGATGCGGTTCAGGACCGCTCCCTTTGGGGCCGGTTATTCGAGTCAGCTATTGGTGCGCACATCATGAGCAACGCCTATGCTGGAGATTACAAGGTGTATTACTGGAGAACAAATCCAGGTACTGAAGTAGATTATGTTCTGGAAAAGAAAGGCAAGGTTATCGCCATTGAAGTAAAGAGCAATTCAGACCCCGGCAATGAAGGACTGGTTGAATTTAAGGAACAGTACAAGCCCTATTTGGCGCTGGTGGTCGGTGACGGCGGAATGAAGGCGGAGGACTTCCTGAGCATGAATCCGGTGGACCTTTTCAAGTAGCCGAAACCTCCTTCTTCCCGTTCAAAACCCTGTTGAAAAATTTTTCAAATTTTCTTCCCCGTCCCAGTGCGCTGTGGCGGGGATTTCCGTAAAAAGTTATCAACACTCCAAGAAATCTATTTGCACATCGGCGGCAAAAGCTATAAATTTGTAAGCACAACCCGCCACATAGAAAATGAGACTCCTCAAGCGTAATATCGTTCGAAAGGAGGCCGGCGCCACCGCCCGGTCTTCTGCCGCGCCCAGCACCCGGCGCGACACGCTGAGGAACCTCCGACAGGACAAATAGCCGCCAGTCCCCACCAGGGGGCACCGCCTACAGCCCTCCCGAGACCTCAGCGCCCCGGGAGGGCATATTTTATTGTCCAACAAAAATAAACAATTGATAGTCAATGAAAAAGCGAAAACGTGTATAGCTAACACCACTGTATGGACAAGCTGATAAACATAGTCGGAATCCTCCGTTCCTATGTCAACAGATGCGCCAAATGCGACGCCGGCAGGAAGAAAAACTGCCCCTGGATAGCCGCCTTTGCAACACCTGCAGCCACCGCCATTCAGGAAACCGCCACCCACGAAGAGAAGGCCATCGCAGCCCACGAAGCCGCCGGCAGCCCCTGCGAAAACCAGCTCACCCTGGACGATTTCATCGACCAGGTAGACGCCTTCGCCCAAGAGGCCGAAATGCCCCAGACCACGGCCGATATCATCGACACCCTGACCCACTTCGAACACTTCCTCTCCCGCCTGGAGCGCATGCCCAAAGCCCAGAAACAAGCCTTCACCGACTCCACCTTCGCCGCCATCGAGCACGCCATCACCGCCCTGGACTACTACTACCTCCGCAAAGGCCTCACCATCCTCACCCTCATCCAGAACATCCACCCCGGCTACAACCGCGAGCAAATGTTCCGCCGCACCGGCCAGCCCGATTACCTGGTAAAGCGCTACCTCAAGAAAGCCAAGCCTCTCCAGCTCGATGACGCCACCCCCGAGGAACCCCACGAACCTGACCAGGTGATTACCGTCACCTCCAGCCTCCCGCCAGAACTCTCCGGCCCCGAAGCCATGATCTACTGGCACCGCGCCCAGGAAGCCGGCTTCGTCGACAACCACTTCCACTTCACCGGCAACAAGACCGAGCTCACCGTCTTCGCCGCCACCTTCTCCACAACCCTCTTCCGGGAGAACCGCTGGGCCATCTTCGAGCGCTGGGAACCCTACCGCAACTACTCCAAGACCTACTGCGAGTACAGCAACCGCAAGAACCCCGGCAACAAAGCCCGCATCAACGCCATCCTCCGCATCTTCGAAGGGTAATAACCCGATTACGTAACCTTACCTGATGGATAACCGTAGCCCTCACGGTTATCCATATTTTATTGATACTCAAGTCGTTTCCTTTGCACCAAGAAACACATCAAAAAGGAAACGTCATGAAAACAGATCCCAAAACCTACATCCTCCACCTCACCGTCGAGGAATTCATCGAAGCCCTCAAGGAGAACATCCCCCAGCTGGGCGCCGCCTCCAAAAACACCGAAGAAAACCCGCAGGAAGAAGGGAGGTCACTGAAAAAGGTATCCGATAGCGAAGTGCCAGAGAATGCGTTATTAATAATCATCCTCCCGATTGTCGAGTTGTTTTTGTTTTCTCGATTCTCGGGAGGTTGATTTATGGGATAATGTGGTATTATCCCTCTATTTTCCTGCTTTTTGATCTGTAGATGGTAAAGTAGATTTCCGCCAAAGTGGATTTGAAAAAGGGACCAGCGGAAGGCCGTTTCAAAGGTAAGTAAGTCTCGTTGGTTTTCAAAGTTTTTTGAAGATATTTTGCGTTTCTTTCACTCGATATGACGGTCCGGTCATGTTGACCATGAAGGCTTTGTGACAGAGCCGGTCAACCAGGGCAGAACAAAGGACCTTGTCCTTGATGATTTCCTCCCAGCGTGTGAACGGGAGGTTGGTAGTTATGATGGTGGCCTTGTCTCCGGTTCTTGTCGATATCATATTGAACAGCAGTTCAGCACCTTCCTTG